>DAIQNQ010000139.1:0-3543 GCA_036788275.1 Thermonemataceae bacterium | reverse complement strand
TGAATGATTGGGCAACAAATATAGGAATATTTGTGCAATGGAGCGCCTAAAATCTGTACCAAGATTAAAGTGATTTTCAGGATTTTCAGGATTGATTGCTTTGATTTTCAATGATTTAACTCCTGTGTTTACGCAAAACCACTTGTGTTTGAGGATATATGCCGCTAAAAGCTGTAAAGCTCCTGCCCGGAGGCTTCGCGCAGGCTGAGCCAATGCCTGCTTTCGGGCAGGTAAGTGAGTTGATAGGCTTTGCCTACTTGGATTTGCTCGAAGAGCGAGGCATCTTGCAGTTCATAGTGTTGCCCTTCTTGGTCTATGACGAAGAGCATTTTGCTCTTGCCGGAGCTTTGGGGCGAGGGGATGAGAATAGCCTTGATGCTGATATTGCCTGTGGCTTTTTGCTTGTCGGCAAATACAATAAAGCGCTGGTTTTTTTCGCCTCGGCGCAGGTCTTCTTTGATGGTTTTCAGGCTTTTTTGTACCAGAAAATACAAAAGCCCCAAAGCGGCTACCCAATAAGCTAAGGCCCAAGGTTTTGTATTTTGCCAGAGCAGGCCTACATCTTCGAGGTCGCCTATGGCAAAAAAGAATGTAACATAAAAAGGAAAAATAAAGATGCTGAAAAAAAGCCAAGTTTTACCAATACTAATTGCTCGGTGCAGACCTATTTTTTGGAGCAGGCGCTTGGCAGCCACTTCCTCCTCGCGACTAAAAATGCTTGTACTTGTACCGAGGGCTGTCGAGAGGCTGGCTTTGTCGCTGGAGTTTTCCGGATTGGCTACATCTCCCTCGGCTTTTTGGACAAGCGTTCGGAGCACTCTAAGGCTGTGCATGGCTTTTTCGACACATACAATATCGCCGGGCTGGAGCTGTGCGAAGACACTTTCTCCTACGATGATTTCTTTTCCATTAGGGAATTGGACATAGTATTGAGTACGAGCGTTTTTGCCGTGCCCATGGTAGAGGCGTTTGTGTTGTACCAAGCCCAAGGTGCACTCTTTTTTACCCTCACGCAGGTCGCGTTGGAGCTTGTAGTGGTTGGAAAAGACCGCAAAAATGACCAGAATCGCAAAAGCCCCCATAATGATTTGCGGAATAATCAACTCCTCATTGTCGCTGAGCTGCATCACCGTGATGACAATGGCCAGTACCAGCACGATGGCGGCAGCGGGCTTCCATTGCTCTTGTACTTCCTTTTGGAGGTAGGCCAAATCTTGGCTGCTCATTTTTTCTTGTCGCTGCATATAGCCCTCGGTGGGCAATACCAGCAACTTTTCGGGAGGCGTTTGGGAGGGGTAGAGAATTTCGGGCATAGTACCGGCAGTTTAGATGCTCGAAGATAGCATTTTGGCAAAATCAGCAATATTTTTTTCTTGAAGGCAGGCCAAAATTCTATGAAAAGGGTGTTTTTGTTTGCGAGGGGAGCTGAGGAGCACAAAGCCTTATATTATAAATTGTCTTGTTTAAGTCGAAGTTTATACACACTTGTTTTCTATTCTACAACAAACTCTGTTTCAACCTCACAAAATACTCTTGTTCTTTTTCTTGTTTGTGCGTTGGCGATAAAAATTGCAGGTATCCCACTCGAAAATGCCTCTAAACCCATAGAAATGACATATTTGTAAGTTCCTCTTGTTTTGATTTTATATTCATCTCCCGGACTATAGCTCGGTAGCCAAGAATAAGCGGTATCGCCTTTGGTTAGAGCTTTTTCTGGAACTGTGGACATACAATAAGAGCCTGAGAAGCCATACCAGCCAAATTCTGTTTTGATTTTTAGAGCACCGTAAAAATGATTTGTCGGGCTTGCACCCCAAAATGTTGTATCAGAGCAGTTGATTAACATAAAAATAGGTTGAGCGCCTGTCTGAAACTTCTCATTTTGGATGGAAACAGAGTGGGTTTTGTAAAATTTGTCAATAGTCATGTCTTGGAGAAACTCGGTTTTCTTATCATTAACTCCGAAGGATAAATATATTTCTAATCTTTTGAGATTGCTTGTATCAAGCTGAAAGCTGTGTTCCACTGAACTCCAAGTCTTGTGGTCGTTGGTAAATTCAAAAACGCAGATGATGGTGTCTGAGTGAACTGGAGTAACAACTGTGTTTTTCTTGATATTTTTATTCTCTGTTGATGTGAACAAATATACCTTGTCGCTACGAGTGCGGAGGGAAAATCTGAAATCTTTGGCTTTTAGCACCTGCTCGCTTTTGGTAAATTGCACCAAAACTTCTGTTTGTCCCCAAGAAGCTGCCCAAGCAAGTGTTATGAAAATTGTCAGTATAGTGATTTTACGTTTCACGGCAGATGATTTTAGGTTTTGCTTGGGTTGCGTTTTCTGCGTTTATACCACCACAAGATTAAAGGTAAAAAGCCAAATATATACATCAATAATAGACTGACAAAACTATCACGCCAAGAGTAATTGTTTGTATCATAGCTGTCTGACCACGAAAAATAATATTCTGTCCACTCGCCTCGCCATACTCCAATTGCAAAGTCTGGTGGTGGCATATTTGTAATGCTCTGAAATTACTTCTCTTCCATAGGAAAGGGTTTGCAAACCCTTTCCTATGGAAAAGGAAGTATTACATTTGAAACACCACCCAAAGCCTTTCTTCTTGCCTTGGTTGCGAAGCTGGAGCTTCGCCACTACTTTTTCTGCCGACAGCTATTTGGTTTCATGTGCTCTTCCTTTGCAAACGTCAGGGGCTGACGAGGCCAAGAGCAGCTTTAGACAGGAATTATGAAAGTCCTACGATTTGAAAATATATATTTAGCGTCTAAAAACAGGCTCATTTTTAAGTATCAAATACTTGGGGTAAAGTCTTGAGTTTAAATAAAACCCAAGTACAATAAGTGCGAAGGCAATGACAACATCAATGAGCATGGCTGCTTCAAATGGTTTTCTCATGACATCAACCATGAGGCGCAAAAGGCTTATAATTGCAACTATGCTCACCCACTTATGACTGCCTTGTTTATAATTTGCAACACCAATCAAAAGTATAATATTGATTGCAGGCAAGAAGAATAGAATAGGCAACCACCGAATTCCATAATAAGTTAAGATGGGAAGGCCTGCGATTATTTTAAAAAAGACTGTCAAAATAAGAATACTGAGCAAGACAGTATTCAAGGATCTGTATTTTTCTCGCGCATCTAATGAGGGAATTGTCTGAATAATTTTTGCCAAATCTTCTGTCGAAAGTTCGCAGGTCTCTTTGAGTGTTTCAAAAGTTTCTTGCTTGCTCTTACCGCTCAAGATACTTTGTTCGGCAGCTTTTTGCACCTCCTTTTTGATTGCTTTTTTTGTTTTTTGATCATTGTTATCGTTTTGCATAAATATATTGAATTTTGGATTGCACTCATTTTTTGAAGCAAGAAGTATTCATAAATACCACCCGAATTGCTCCTCTTTTCTTTACAAGATTGATGCGTTTTTGAAAGCCTAAGTGGTCTTACACAATACTATAACCCCCCGAAGCTTCGGGTAAAATACGCTTGGCTTGGTGGCGAAGCCGGAGCTTCGCCACTACTACA
>DAIQNQ010000138.1:1656-7848 GCA_036788275.1 Thermonemataceae bacterium | reverse complement strand
ACCCAAGTAATGGCCAAGAAGCCTCCTACCAGCAAGCTCATCGAAAGTACCAGTTCCCATACGGGTACGCCATACGGAATGCGAATCATCATCACGATGGGCGAGGTAAGCGGCACCATCGAAAGCCAAAAGGCTACTGCACCATCCGGCTCGCTAATGATGGTTTGTGCCATAATGAAAGACAAGATAAGCGGCATACTGATAGGTGCTGTAAACTGCTGTGCGTCGGTCTCGCTGTCGCCTGCCGAGCCTGCGGCGGCAAACATCGAGCTGTACAGCAGGTAGCCAAACACAAAGTAAAACAAAAAGGAGAAAATAATGAGCGGGAAGTTTACAGTACCGAAGGAGCTCATCAGCTTGGCCACTTTGTTGTCTTCGTCGGCAGCCGCTTGGATATTTTCTTGGGCAGCGGCCAAGTTTTGGTCATCGCCTACTTGCTTTTGCAGTTGCTCCATCTGTGCTTTTTGGAGCTTGTCGCCGCCGAGCATGGCACCCCCGACGCTCACCAAAGCAAAAGTAAGGATAATCCACAAGAGAAATTGTGTGAGTCCCACCATGGCAATCCCCAAGATTTTGCCCAAAAGCAGCTGCATCGGCTTCACAGAGGAGATAATCACCTCTACAATGCGGTTGGTCTTTTCCTCTATCACTCCGCGCATCACTTGCGCGCCATAGATAAATACCGAGAGATAAATTAGAAAAGCCGCTCCGAAACCTACGATATATACCGCTATCGAGCTGCTGCTCTCTTCGGAGTCGCTGCCGAGTACCTTGGTTTCGATGTTTACCTTGGCCTTGGTTTGTTCGAGCACTTTTTTGTCTATTCCGGCGGCAATCAGGTTGTTGTCTTCGAGAATGCGACGCATTTTTTTCTCAATATCCAACTGCAAGTCCATACTGATGCTCTTTTTGCCCAAAAGCTTGATGCCTGTGGGTTTTTCTTTGTTGATATTGGGAATATAGAGCAAGGCAAAGTCTTCACTCTCTTTAAAAGCCTTGTAATTGCTCTCATAATCGCCTTTCACGGGCGTGAAGCGGAGCTTTTCATCGCCTTCGAGCAAGTCCACAAAGAGGGCGCTTTCGTCAAGCACACGGATTACCTTGTCTTCCTTAAACTTGGAGCTGGTACCCAGCCAAGTGCTCAGCACAATCAAGGCGGCAAAAATCAAAGGCGTAAGGAAGGTCATCAAGATAAAAGAGCGCTTCTTTACACGTACCAAATACTCTCTTTGGAGTATCAGCAATATCTTTTTCATAGGCGTATCGGGGTTTTAGGCAATGGCTACGGGTTCTTGAAACTTTTCGGTAACTACTTTGATGAAAATATCATTCATACTTGGGATGTTTTCTTGGAAACGGTGAATCTGCACCATCGGCATCAGCAAGGCCAGCACATCGTTGGGCTTGTGTTGCTCAGGCACTTTCACAGACACTTGGCGCAGGCCATCTTCGAGTTCTTTTTCTTGCAGCACCTCAAAGCCGGCGGGCAGGGCTTGCAAGCTTCCCGAAAACTCTACCAAGAAGGAATGGTCGCTGTATTGCTTTTTGATGGCCTTGGTGCTGCCATCCAATATTTTTTGCGATTTGTTGATAAGCGCGATGTGGTCGCAAAGCTCTTCCACACTTTCCATGCGGTGCGTAGAAAAGATAATGGTAGCTCCTTGCTTGCGCAGCTCTAAAATTTCATCTTTGATAAGGTTGGCATTCACAGGGTCGAAGCCCGAAAAAGGCTCATCGAGAATCAAGAGCTTGGGCTCGTGAAGCACCGTGGCAATAAATTGTACCTTTTGCTGCATCCCTTTGGAGAGGTCTTCGATGTTTTTGTCCCACCAAGAGGCAATATCAAACTTCTGAAACCAGCGTTTTAGGCGCTCTTTGGCCTCTTTGGCCGGCAAGCCTTTGAGCTGTGCCAAGTACATGAGTTGCTCGGCCACTTTCATCTTTTTATACAAGCCGCGCTCCTCAGGCAAATAACCAATTTGGGCGATGTGCTTGGGCTGGAGCGGCTCTCCTTGAAAGCGTATTTCTCCCTTATCCAGGCTTATAATCTGGTTGATAATCCTGATGAGGCTGGTTTTTCCGGCACCATTCGGTCCCAACAGACCAAAGATTTGTTGCTCAGGAATGGCAATGCTCACATCGCTCAAGGCCTTGTGTTCGGCATACTGCTTGCTCACGTGCCTTGCTTCCAGCAATATTTTTTCAGAAAAGCTCATAGCAATAATACTTTAGTTTGATGAAAATTCTACTTTTAGTAGTAAAATGATAAATATCATTACAGTCTCTGGTGGTTTTTTTTATATTTGTATTATCTTATTTTACTAAAACAATGCACGCGCATGAAAACCATCTTGATTCCAACCGACTTCTCTACTGATGCCAATAACGCACTCGAATACGGCTTGGATATTGCCACGGAGTCCAAAGCCAAAGTAGTATTGCTCAATGCCTACGAGATACCCTATACGGCCAGCTCCATTATGTCTGATAAAATTTTCGGTGTTTTGGAAGAAGGCTCTCTCAAAGGCCTCGAAGAGCTTGCCCAAAAGCTCCGTGAGAAGCATCCCCAAGTAGAAATTGGCATCAAAGCTTACCGCGGCGACCTCAAAAACTACGTGAGTGCCGCCAGCTTCCAGCAGCACTACGATATGATTGTGATGGGTACCAAAGGCGCAGGCAGTATCGAAAATGTGATTTTTGGCAGTACCACCACCGCCGTACTCGAAAAATCGGCTGTACCTGTACTCGCCGTCCCCGCAAAAGCCCAATACGGTGCGATTACTTCCATTGCTTATGCCTCTGATTACCAGAAGGAAGACCTAGAGATTATCCAAAAGCTTACCGACATCGCCCGTTCTTTCAAGGCTTCTATCAAGATTGTACATATTGTAGAACAAGATTTCGACGATTTTGAAGAAATCGTACGCTTTAAAGGCTTTCAGTCCATGGTCAAAGAAAGTATCAACTTTGAAGGCATTAGTTTCGACAAAGTGGTGGCCGATAATTTTGAAAAAGGCCTGAACCAATATATCAGCGAACACAAAATTTCGCTTCTCGCCCTTACCACCCACAAGCGCTCCTTCTTGGCCAAGCTTTTGGTGCCCAGCCTTACCAAGATGATTGCCATGCACGCCGAAGTGCCTGTAATCTCTTTTAGAGTATCCTAAACGCAAACTTCCTTTTCCAAGCCTCCGCAGTATTTGTGGAGGCTTTTTTTATGTTTTTTTTGAAAAAATTTTGTCTTTCAAAATTTCACCCTACATTTGTGGCGTTGGTGCTTGTTTGCCCTCCGGCAAGCGAGCTTAAAAGGGAATACGGTGTGAATCCGTAGCTGTGCCCGCAACTGTAAGTTTCATTCACAAGCATTGGCCTCTGCAAATGCCACTGTTGCACAAGCAATGGGAAGGCGGCCAATGTGAAACAAGTCAGGAGACCTGCCAATCAATATCTCAACTCAGAGCTTCGGGAACAAAGCAATGGAGTGCCTCTTGCAGAAAATGCGTGCATTTTCTCTGAAAGACATTTTTCGCTTGTACACTGATGGCTTTGGATTAACGCTTGTTTAATTCAAACTGTCTTGGTATGACATTTCGCCTCATCAAAGGGCTGCTTTGCCTATTGCTTAGCAGCTTTTGGGCACAGAGCAGCCTTGCTCAAGTAGCCCCCGACACCCTGCCGGAAGTGCAGGTGTTCGCCCCTGCCTATCGCAAATACGCCGTAGGCAGCCAGATATTTGTGCAAGATAGTGCACTGTTGGCTCAAAATGCCTCGCGCAGCTTGGGCGACTTTCTCCAGCAACATACCACGGCTTACATCAAGCAATACGGCAACGGCATGTTGCAAAGTATTTCTTTGCGAGGCACAGGTGCGGGGCATACGGCGGTGCTTTGGCAGGGAGTCAATATCAACTCTCCTACCCTTGGCGAGGCCGACTTTAGTCTTTATCCCATCACCGCTTTCGAGCAAGTAAGTTTGCAAATGGGCGCTTCGAGTGCGCTTTGGGGCAGCGATGCCTTGGGCGGCAGCATTTTGCTGGAGAACGCGCAGCCCGATTTTCGTCCGCAGCTGCAAGTCGCTGCCCAACAAGAAATCGGTAGCTTCGGCAGGCTCTTCTCTAATCTACAAGTAAAAGCAGGCCACAGGAAATGGCAAAGCAATACACGCTTCTATCGCTTCGCTTTGGAAAACAACTTTGAGGTGCGGGAGCG
This sequence comes from Thermonemataceae bacterium, assembly GCA_036788275.1. Classification (GTDB taxonomy): domain Bacteria; phylum Bacteroidota; class Bacteroidia; order Cytophagales; family Thermonemataceae; genus DAIQNQ01. The sequence continues at coordinate 3,640 of DAIQNQ010000138.1, read as the reverse complement.
CAATCGCCCTGTCCGCCTTATGAACAATGCCGCCGTCTTTAGCCAAGGCTTGGTACAAGATTTTCATTATCAGCTACAAAAAAACCACACGCTCAGCTTATACGCTTGGTGGCACCAAGCCGACAGGCAGCTTCAGCAATTCCAAACCACACAAAACGATGAAAGCCTGCGACTGCTTGCCGCTTACCGATGGCAGCAGTCCAAGGGCTTTTTGGAGCTGAAATCGGGTTATATCAAAGACTACATGCTTTACAATGCCCAAAGCCGCACCCAAACGCAGCGCTGGATTGGGCAAGCTACCTACGAATACACGCCCCTGCCCCGCTGGCAAATGCAAGCCGGTGCACACCTGAACCATATCTGGATGCAGGTGGATAATTACTTGGGGCAGCCTGAGCAAAGTCGCCTCGACCTCTTCTGGCTCAATACCTACCAAGTTTCTTCTGCTTTGGCTTTGAGCTTGCACCTGCGCCAAGCTTGGGTGAGCGATTTTGATGCGCCTTTGGCTCCCTCGCTGGGGGCAGAATGGCGCTTTTGGGAGGGCAATGGCCATCGGCTCAGTACCTCGGCCTCGCTCTCGCAAAGCTACCGCATTCCCAACCTCAATGCGATGTATTGGCAGCCGGGCGGCAACCCAAACATCCGCTCCGAGCGGGCGCTCAACTATGAAGCAGGCTTGCAATACCAATTCAAAAAATCAAAATTTTCTTTAGAAAGCAGCTTATCGGCCTACCAAATGCAGGTGAGCGATTGGATACTCTGGCTCGCAAGAGAGCGCTTTTGGTCGCCGGAGAATCTCCGCGAAGTACGTGTACAAGGCTTGGAATGGCAGGGGAAAGGCCAATACAGCTTCTCGCCCCATACTCAGATGCTCTTTGGGGGTAGCTATGCTTATACAGCTTCTACCAACTTACAAGGTGATGCGGGCAGTCCGCTTTCGGCAGGCAAGCAACTGCCCTATGTGCCTTTTCATAGGGCGCAGGCTTGGAGTGAGCTGCGCTACCGAGGCTTTTGGCTACAAGGTAGTTGGAGCTATACCGATGTGCGCTTTTTGAGTACTGATAATCAGCTTTTTCTCAATGGCTTCCATCTTGTGCAGGCTTCATTAGGCAAAAAATGGCAATGGGGCAACTCCTCGCTCGATGCGATGCTGCAAGTAAATAATTTGCTTGATGCCGTCTATTACAATGTAGGGGCGCAGGCTATGCCGCTCCGCAACTATCAATTTTCACTGCGTTATCACTTTCAGAAACCTTAAAACAAATCTATTTAACCCTTTAAAACCCTTTTAATTGTCTATGAAAAAGTTGTATAGTTATTTCCTTTGGTTGAGTATTGCGCTTCTTGGCACAATGTCGGCCTGTACGCCTACCTCTGAGCCGCAGCCTTTGGGGCGCTACGAGCAGGGCGTATTTGTGGTAAATGAAGGTGCCTTTGGGCAGGGCAATGGCTCGCTGAGCTTTTGGCAACCCGACAGCAATTTGGTGCTGAATCGAGTGTATGAAGCCGAAAATGACCTCACTTCTTTGGGAGGAATTATCCAACATGTGCGCAAGCATCAAACAAAGCTTTATGCCGTGCTCAATGTTTCTGACAAAATATTAGTGGCGAATGCTGCTACATTGAAAGAAGAAGCCGTAATTAGCGATGAGAGTTTGGTCAATCCCTTTGACTTTGCGGCCATAGGCAATCAAGGCTTTGTGTCTCAGTGGGGTGCTACGGACTTTGTAAGCTATCCTGATGGCGCTGTAAAGGTGATAGACTTGAACACCAATACTGTTACGGCTACCATTGCAGTAGGCCAAAGGGTGATGGGCGTATTGGCTTTTCAAAACAGAATCTATGCCGCTACTGATACCGGCGATGAAGTTTTGGTAATAGACCCTGCCAGCCGCAGCATCACGGCGCGCATTGCTGCACCTGCGGCCTCGCGTATTGTGGCCGATGTAAACGGCAAGCTTTGGGTATTGTGCAGCAACGAAAC
>DAIQNQ010000138.1:0-1556 GCA_036788275.1 Thermonemataceae bacterium | reverse complement strand
CGCTCCTACTGAAGCCTTCATCACTGCTCCTTTCGATATATATGGCATTGGGGTCAATCCGGCCAATGGAGATATCTACGTAGGGGAGGCCAATTTTAGTGCCGTAGGCCGCGTGCAGGTTTACAATAGCAATGGCGGCGCTGTTGCGAACTTCGAGGCAGGTATTGCCCCTAATGGATTTGTATTTTAGACAAAAAATCAAAAAGCTATCTCCCAACAAGAGATAGCTTTTTTGCGTTTACAAACCCTTTTGTAATAGCCAAACACATTGTATGATTGTTGAAAAGTGCTTTTACTCAAACCTCACATTGCCATACTTGCCGTTTATTACGACTTTGCCTTTCCCACCTTTGTTGTACTTTCCTTCGTAGAGGGCATTGCTTCCGCTGATTTCGCGGTACGAAAGGTCGGCGGCATCGCTGTTGAAGCGGAAGTTGCCATAGCGAAGGTTGATTTTGAAGTTGAAACCTGTGTTTTCGACAAAGCTGAGGTTGCAGCTGCTGTAACTGGTATTGACTTCGATGTTTTCAAAACCTTTGGCTATCTGTTCTATGTCAAACTTACCGTTGTATTTGATGTCCATTTTTAGGAAATCGTTAAGGGCACGCACATCAATATTGGAGTAGGCAGATTCGCCCTTGAGATAGTTTACATTATTGGCTCTAAAGTTTCCGTATTTGATGATGAGATTGATTTTATTTCCCTCATTTACTTTGAGCGTTGAGTAAGGCCCTTCAAGGTTTACATCGCCCGCTTTGTCCACATTCATATTGCCATAGGCTACATACACGCTTCCTTTTTCGATGCTTGCGGCATTTAGGTCGCCATATTTGATACTTAGCACCTTGTCTTCGCCTGTAAGGCGCTCCGTTTTTACGCTTCCGTATTGGCATTCCAGTTGGAGTTTGCCAGAGAAATCGCCCAGATAGATGTCACCAAACTTATTCAGCAGCTCCAGCGGATTGCGGGCGGGCATCGCTACTTTATAATTGATTTCGATTTTTTCGCTGCCCGATGTAGTAATTGAGTTCATTCGGGTCTCAAAGTTGATACGTCCTCCCTCTTTCTCATGCTCTATACTAATTTTGTCCAGTATTTCCTGTGCGCGGGTTTTGCTGCGGGCTTTTACGAGGATTTCTACTTCTACTTTTACCTCGCTGCCATTATTGGTATTGACGTGTATTTTACCAAATCGGTTAGAAATACGTATTTGTTCCGAGGCGCTTACCTTATAAGTTTTTGCAAAATCCTTGCGTACCTCTTCTCTTTGTGCATAGGCGCTTTGCACTACCGGCAAAAGGCCGCACAAAACTATCAGGAGATATTTATAAATAAACTTTTTCATCTTTTTGGGGATTGTTTTGTTTTTTATAGTGCTCTAAGAGCTGTATTTGGTCATCTAATATTTCGATACGCAGGCGTAGATTTTGAATCATGGCCGCTGTAACTTTCTCTTGCGTGGGATTCTTTTTCAGCTCCTTGAGCAGCTCGGCATAAGCCGCATCCAAGCTTTTCATATCTTGCTCAAATTCCTCAAACTCCTTGGGGGCAATCTG
>DAIQNQ010000137.1:4316-7888 GCA_036788275.1 Thermonemataceae bacterium | reverse complement strand
AAAACTTAGACGATGTGATACTGGAACAGCAATATACAGATGCCTTTGCATCTACAGTACAGGTGGCACTGTCGCGACAAATCACTCAAAGAATCCGTAAAGCCTTCAGAGAAGCAGGCTTAGGTCCTTTTGAAATAGACCTACTTGTGTTTTTCGATACAGAAGGCCGCTTGGAGTATTTCTTTTATACTACCAAGGCCGAGCAAAAAAGCCACGAACTCAGCGAAGAAGAAAAAGCAAAGGCTGCCCTTGCACTCGAAAAGCTCTTTGCCGACTTCCAATTGCCTTTGCGTGCCAAAGAAAAGTTTTACTTCAACTCAAAGCTGATTCAAAATTGAGGGAATTTAAGAAGGGAAATCGTAGAGCAAAATTGTGCCAATAGAAACAAATGTTGCGCCGCGTTTACGCACACATTGGCGAATATAAAGCCCGCTGCTCATCAAGATTTTGGCCGTTTCGGGAGGGAGAGAGGCTTTAAACACAACACTTCCCTTAGCCATCATAGTGCCCAGAGTAGCCTGCTTGTATTGAATGATGCTCTCGCCTTTTTCATTTTTCCATTGCACATCGCGCCCCCACACATTGGTATGAAGCGTAAATTGCTCGCCTGAGGCAAGGTGCAGGGTAAGGGGTGTAAAAGCGCCTCTTTGCACCTCAGCAATTATTTCTTCTCCTTTGGTAATGATGATTTTTCTGTTCCAGAAGCCCTTGTGAGTGAAATGCAGCACTGTTTCGGGGTCGCTGTACACCGCATCAAGATTCCAAAAACTGCTGAAATCCAACTGCCCGATGGGCTTTTCTTCGAGAGTGAATATAAAATGCCGGGTACTCCAGTCGAGATTATTCCAATGGATAGTTTTCATGAGGGGTGCGGGTTGTATTATAGTATCTTTCCTACAATGCTTGTTTGTATATACTCGTCAAGTTCTTTAGAGTGCTCAAAGCCAACGATTCTTCTTGTTTTTCGGTTTTTTAGCTTGAATGTTTTTGTCATAGTCATTTTATCTCGCTTACCCCACAAAAATACACTTTTACCCCACATATACAAGTAGGGGCCTGAATGATAGCACAAAAAAAGCCCTCATACTTTTCAGTACAAGGGCTTTTTAGTAGCGAGAGCAGGACTCGAACCTGCGACCTTTGGGTTATGAGCCCAACGAGCTACCAGCTGCTCCATCTCGCGATTTGGTGTATTATTGAGGTGCAAATATCCGAGGTTTTTAAATATAAAACAACTATCTTTGCATAAAATTTTATATTTTTTTTGAAATAGTCCAATAAAAAACTGATACACAAACTTTTGCAGCATGCAAAAAAATAGTACACATAAGGCCGGCTTCGTAAACATCATCGGTAAGCCCAATGCTGGCAAGTCCACGCTCATGAATGCCCTGATGGGCGAGAAGCTCTCGATTATCACCTACAAAGCCCAAACCACCCGCCACCGCATCATGGGTATTATGAGTGGCGAGGACTTCCAAATCGTATATTCTGATACTCCCGGCTACATAGCCCCCAAATACGAGCTGCAAAAAACGATGATGAGCTTCGTGCAAGAATCGCTCGAAGATGCCGACATCCTGCTGCTCGTCATAGACCCCCAAGATACCTTCGATGACCAAGGCCTGCTCGAAAAAATTCGCCAAAGCAGCACGCCTCTGCTCATTGTGCTCAATAAAATAGACCTTCTGGAGCAAGCCAAAGTTTTTGCCCTGCTCGAAGAGTGGCAACAAGCCTTTCCGCAAGCAGAGATTATCCCGCTTTCGGCCTTGCAGCAGTTCAATATCGAAAAGCTCTTTGAGCGCATTATGGCGCTGCTGCCTGAGCATCCGGCTTATTTCGACAAAGAGGAGATGACCGACAAGTCGGAGCGCTTTCTGGCTGCCGAAATGATTCGCGAGCAGATTTTTCTAAACTACGAGCAGGAAATCCCTTACAGTACCGATGTGCAGATTACCACCTTCAAAGAATACACCGACCAGATACATATCCATGCCGAGATTTTTGTGGAGCGCGACAGCCAGAAGGGCATCATCATCGGCAAAAAAGGCGAAGCCCTCAAAAAAGTAGGTACCGAAGCCCGCAAAAGTATGGAGGAGTTTTTCAAGAAGAAGGTTTTTTTGGAGCAACACGTGAAAGTAGAGCCCGACTGGCGCAAAAACAAACAAAAACTCCAAAGATTGGGCTATCACGGATAAGCCTATTATACAACAGATTTTCAATAAAAATATTTTCTATTTCCATTTCCCATGGCCAATATCGTAGCGATTGTAGGCCGACCCAATGTCGGCAAATCCACACTTTTTAACCGTCTTATCGAGTCCCGCAAAGCCATCATGGACAACCAGAGCGGCGTAACACGCGACCGCCACTATGGCATCGCCGAATGGCAAGACCGCTATTTCACCCTCATTGATACCGGAGGCTATGTAGTAGGCTCCGAAGATATATTTGAAGGCGCTATCCGCCGCCAAGTAGAAATCGCTATCGAAGAGGCCGACGTAATCCTTTTTGTGGTGGACAGCATGGTGGGTATGCACCCCCTCGACCGCGACTTTGCCAACGTGATACGCCGCTGCCAAAAGCCGGTGTATATCGTAGCCAACAAAGCCGAAACCTCCGACCGCAGCCAGCAGGCAATGGAGTTTTATGAGCTGGGTGTGGGGGAGATTTTCCCTGTATCGGCACAAGATGGCAGCGGCACGGGCGATTTGCTCGATGCTGTAATCAGCAATTTTGAAGACCGTGGCGAAGAAGACCCCGATGCCGGTGTACCCAAATTTGCGATTTTAGGCCGCCCCAATGTGGGCAAATCCTCTTTTCTCAATGCCCTGCTCGGGCAGGAGCGCAGCATTGTTACCGACATTGCCGGCACCACCCGTGATGCCATAGATACCCGTTATAAACTTTATGGCAAAGATTTTATTCTGACCGACACTGCGGGTATCCGCAAAAAATCGAAAGTTAACGAAGACATTGAGTTTTACTCCGTAATGCGCTCGCTCAAAGCCCTCGAAGAGGCCGATGTGTGTATCTTGATGGTGGATGCCACCCAAGGCGTAGAAGCCCAAGATGTCAATATCTTGCGCTTGGCCGCCAGAGCCAAAAAGGGGATGGTGGTGATGGTAAACAAGTGGGACTTGATTGAGAAAGACTCCAAAACCTCCAAGCATTTTACCGAAACTATCCTCGAAAAGCTCGCCCCGCTCGATTATATGCCCATTATTTTTACCTCGGTAGTAAACAAGCAGCGGGTGTTTCAGGCCGTAGAGCAGGCCGTAAAGGTCTATGAAAACAGAAGCAAGCGTATTCCTACTTCGCAGCTTAATGACAAGATACTGCCCGAAATAGAGCACTATCCGCCGCCCGCCCTCAAAGGCAAGCTCATCAGCATCAAGTACATGACGCAGCTGCCCAGCAAGAGTCCTACTTTTGTATTTTTCTGCAACTTGCCCCAATACATCAAAGAGCCTTATCAGCGCTTTTTGGAAAACAAATTACGCAAGCATTTCGACTTTGAAGGTGTGCCCCTTCAGTTGTTTTTCCGAAAAAAATAGGCCTATTCTGTGGGG
>DAIQNQ010000137.1:0-4216 GCA_036788275.1 Thermonemataceae bacterium | reverse complement strand
CATATTGTGGGGATGTTGCATGCAACATCCCCACTACGGGAAAATCAAAAAACGCCCCTTTAGCTCCGGACTGGGCAGGCGGCAGACAGCCTGCTTGCCAAACCACACATAGCGCTTTCGGGCAATAAATTTATAGACTGCATTGCGGATAAAAGGCGGCACGATGATAAACACATAGAGCAGCTTCCAGAGGCCATCTAAGCGGCGTGCTGCCTCCAAGGCGGCACGAGAGTAGCGATAAGCCTTGCCCTTACAAATAAATACAATGCTCTCCAACTGCTCCTTGGGCAACTGCAATTCCTCCAGCAGCGCTTGGCCGAGGGGTTCTTGGAGCGCTGCAAAGCGGAAGCGCCCGCGGCGGTCGTGGTCAATGATAAAGTTTACGGAATCGTTGCAGAGATTGCATACACCATCGAAAAGCAAAATATAGTCATTTTGGGCAATTATTTCGGCAGCTTTACTCATTGCGCAGGGCTTTTACGGGGTTCATCGAAATTGTTTTGAGGGTTTGGAGCGACAGAGGCAGCAGCGCCGCCACAAAAGCAATAAAAGCCGCCCATAAGAAAATAGTCCATTGCACCTCGGTTTTGTAGGCAAAGTTGTCGAGCCACTTACTAATGGCATAATAGCCCAGCGGCATAGCCAGCACGATGGCGATGAGCACCAATTTGATAAAATCTTTGGAAAGAAGCAAAATAAGACTTTCCATCGTAGCTCCCAGCACCTTCCTGATACCAATTTCTTTGGTGCGTATTTCGGTAGTATAAGAAGCCAAGCCTAATAGCCCCAAACAAGAAATGGCCACCGCCAACAAAGAAAAATAGCCAAGCACTTGGCCGAGTTTTTCTTCGGCGAGATAGTGCTGCTGAAAGTTTTCATCTAAAAAGAAATAACTGAGTGGCTCTTCTGGTACTAATTTTCCCCATACGTTGGAGAGATGTACCAATACTTCTTTGAGCTTGCTTGCTTCGATATTCAAGAAGAGGTTGCCTACGCGTCTGCTGCCAATGAGTACCATGGGCGCTACGGGAGCGTGCAGGGAGGATACATGGAAGTTTTTGATGACCCCAATGACCTTGCGTATATTCGGCTTGCCTTCTGCATCGCGCGATACCACAATCTGCCTGCCCAAGGGTGCTTCTGTCCAGCCCAAATACTCGGCAGCAGCCTCATTAATCAATACAGCCTCTGAGTAGTCGGCTTGGTTGTCGGGCTGGAAATTGCGCCCGCTGAGCAAACGAATGTCGAGGGTTTCTAAAAAATCATAATTAACAATCATACGTGCCAGCTGCTCTTTTTTCCAACCTTCTTTGCTCTGTACTTCAAACAAAAACTCGGAAGTAAGCTTGTCGCCGGGCACATCGGCGGCATTACCTACACGATAAATATCAGGACTTTTGAGCAACTGTTGTTTGATTTTCTCCAAATGCTTCAAAAGTATTTCGTTTTGAGGAAGCCTAATCACCAATATATTGTTTTTTTGCAAGCCCAAGTCGCGGTTGCGCAGATAAGCCAACTGCTGATATACTACCCCCGTACCCACCATCGTGATGATAGCGATGGTAAATTGGGCGATAACCAAAATTTTGCGAAGCGAAATATGCTGTGTACCTGCCCGAATATTGCCTTTGAGGGCTTGCAAAGGGCGTAATGCCGATAAATAGAAGGCCGGATACAAGCCTGCTAACAATACCACAAAGCCAAAAAAGGCCAACATTATCGGAAAAAGATTGGTGCGGTACAAGGCCAGTAATTGAAGCTCCTTGCCCGTAATTTCATTGAAATAAGGCAGGGTCAGCTCCACCAAACTCAAGGCCACCACAAAAGAAATGGCCGTAAGGAAAGCTGATTCTACGAGAAACTGGCTCATCAGGGCGCTGCGATGCGAGCCCAATACTTTGCGCACACCTACCTCTTTGAGGCGCTGTGCAGAGCGCGCGGTAGTCATGTTCACATAGTTCATACAGGCGATGGCCGTTACGAAAATGGCTACAATCAAAAATACATAGAGATAATTGATATTGCCGATGGTATAAGGCTCTGCCGCGAGCGTAGAGTAGAGGTGAATCTCGTTGATATTGAAGATGTGGTAGGCATTGGTAAGCTGTAAACTTTCCAGATATTGCGTGTAGAAGTCGCCCCACTCTTGCTTTATAACGTCGAGGTCTTTTTCGCTTCTGGTTTTGAAATAAGTATATACCCAAGAAATCTTCACCAAGCGGTCTTGGGTGTTCCAAGAGATAAGCGCCCTGAAAGGCAGATGGGCATTTTGGGGCGGGTCGGCAATCACTGCTCGCACCCTGTAAGCCCCATCATAGCGAAAGAGATTGGTGCTGCGGATATTCACCCAATGCCCCAGCGCTTCTTCCTCTCCAAAAAGCTCTTTGGCCAAGCTTTGCGTAAGCACAATACTCTGGCTATCGGCCAAGGCGGTGGCCAAGTTGCCTGCAAGTACTTCGTGTTGGAAAACCTTGAAGTAATGTGGGTCGGCAAAAAATACATCCGTACTGAAAATATTGCTCTCACGATAATTCAAAATACTGCCTTCCGTAGGCAGGAGCTTGCTTACAGCCTCTATCTGTTCGGGGAAGCCTTGCGCCAGATAGTATCCCAAGGCTGGATGGGCAGCGGCCATCTGGCGTACTTCTTTTTCGGTACGAAAATCCACCCCGATACGAAAGATACGCTCATTGTTGGGGAAGTGGCGGTCGTAGGAAAACTCGTGTTGGAGATAGAGCAAAATCAGCAAACTGCAAGCTACGCCCACCGAAAGCCCAAACACATTGATAAATGTGTAGAACTTGTGGGTAGTAAGATGCCTAAGTGCGATTTTGAAATAAACAGACCACATGCGTATAAAATCAGGAAAATAGAAAGCTTTAGTAAGCAACGCCGTAGGCTTCTTTGTATTGCATATCCGCCCGAAATCAGGGTTTCTTGCGTACCAGCATCAGGCCGTCGCGCAGGGGCAGCAGCACATTTTCTATGCGTTCATCAGCTTGCACATAATCGTTGAAGGCCTGCATGGCGAGGGTGTCTTTGTCTTTGGCCGAAGTGGCTACTTTGCCGCTCCACAGCACATTGTCTATCAAAATAAAACCTCCGGGGCGCACCTTGTCGAATACCAAGTCGTAGTAAGCTTGGTTGTTGATTTTATCGGCATCAATAAACACCAAATCTATGCCTGCGGGTAGCGAGGGAATCAAGTCCAAGGCCTTTCCAATCATCGGCACGATGCGGTCTTGCCAGCCGGCCTCTTGGATATAGCGCTTCACCAGTCCTTCGCGCTCCTCGTTGATGTCAATGGTAATCAGCTTGCCATCGGCTTGCATTCCTTCGGCCAAGCAAAGTGCTGAATAGCCCGTATAAGTGCCTATTTCGAGGATATAGGCAGGACGCAGCATGTGAGAGAGCATCGCCAATACGCGGCCTTGCAGGTGGCCGGAGAGCATGCGCGGCATTAGCACCTTGAGGTGCGTTTCGCGATTGAGCTGCCGCAGCAAGGTGCTTTCGGGGCTGCTGTGGGCTTCGGCGTATTGGCTGATGGCTTCCGGTAGAAAATCCATGAGAGGGGCAGTTTTGGACTAAGGAATATTCATAAACTTGTGTACTTGCAGCGATACCTGCCAATGCGGGTGCTGCTTTACATAGTCAATAATCAAAGGCAATATTTGGGCTTGCTTGCTCCATTCGGGCTGCAAGTAAAGTTTGGCCTCGGGATGCATTTTGGCGGCGTGGCTTTCGGCCCAAGCGAGGTCTGAGGGGTGATAAACCACCACTTTCAGCTCGTGGGCTTTTTGGTAAAACTCCTCCAGAGGCGCTTTGAATTTTTTTGGCGAAAAGCAAATCCAATCCCAAGCACCACTGAGCGGATAAGCGCCCGAAGTCTCGATATTGTTTTGGAATCCGGCAGCGTGGAGGGCTTCGGTAAGGGCACTGAGCTCGTACATCAGTGGCTCGCCTCCGGTAACTACGGCCAGCCTGCCGGGCTGTGCGGCGGCTTCTGACACGATGCGTTCGATGCTTACAGAGGGGTGGGCTTTGGCGTCCCACGATTCTTTCACATCGCACCATACGCAGCCCACGTCGCAGCCGCCCAAGCGGATAAAGTAAGCGGCCTTGCCTTGGTGGTAGCCCTCGCCTTGGAGGGTGTAGAAGGCCTCCATCAAGGGTAAATCGGTAGTATTTTGGATTGTATGCATATTGCTGGTGGTAT
>DAIQNQ010000136.1:0-7912 GCA_036788275.1 Thermonemataceae bacterium | reverse complement strand
GCAGCAAAAATGTAGGTGTGAAGATTGTGAATGTGGGGAAAATCAAGGTGAGCATCTACAAAATTTATGAAAATAATATGCTCTCCTTCTTGCGCTATTATGCCTATGCCTTCAGTAGCGACTATGATTATTATGGCGTGGATAATTACCAAGACTTTGGCTCTTTGGTATTGGAGCGCGAATATGAAGTGCGCAGATTACCCGAAAAAGATGGCATCCACTTGCTCAATCTCGACCTCGACAAGCTCAGCGAACTAAAGGGCATTTATGCCGTACAAATCAGCTCCGAAGAGCAGCAATACGTGAGTGCCAAAAAACTAATCGCTATTTCGGATATTGGCCTCATCGCCAAAGTCAGCCCCGAAGAGGTAAGCATTTTTGCCAACTCTATTCAAACGACCGAGGCGCTGGGCGAGGTGAAAATCAACCTGATTTCCTCCAATAACCAAGTGCTCGAAAGCATTCAAAGCGATGCCAAAGGCTTGGCACAGGCCAAAGACTTGCTCAAAAAGCACCCTGATTTTCAGTTGAAAATGATTACGGCTTCTTTGGGCAGTGATTTTACCTATCTGCATTTCGATCAAAACCTTATCGAGACCTCCCAATACGAAACAGGTGGCTTGCGCAGCAATTCGGCCAATTATCAGGCTTTCATACAATTAGAACGCAATTTGTACCGCCCCGACGAAGAGATGCACTTTGCCGTAGTGCTGCGCGACGAGGCTTGGAAAGTGCCCCCGGCGATGCCTATCAAAATAAAAGTGCTGCTGCCCGATGGCAAGGAGTTTACCAGCTTGCGCGGCACACTCAACAAGGAAGGGGCTTTTGAAAGCACTCTCAAGCTGCCTGCCAATGCCCTCACAGGCACTTATACTCTCGAAGTATATAGCCACAACGACCTGCTGCTCAACAGCGCGCCCGTCAGTGTGGAGGAGTTTATGCCCGACCGCATCAAGCTCCAAGTCAAGAGTGATGCGGCCTCTTACCGCGCCGGACAAAGCGTAAGGCTGCGCGGCGAAGCCCTGAACCTCTATGGCCCGCCTGCTACCAATCGTAACTACCAGCTGCAAAGCACTCTCAAGCGCAAAAGCTTTGCACCCAAAGAGTATCAAAACTTCAATTTCCATATTGTAGGCAAAGAAAACGCCTACTTCAATACGGTGTATCGCGAGGGGCAAACTGATGAGCAAGGCCTGCTGGCTGAAGATTTTGTCATTCCGGCCTACTACCGTAATTATGGCCTCCTCGAAGGCAATGCCTACTTCACTGTATTTGATGAGTCGGGCAGACCGGTAAGCCGCAGCGTGAATTTTGAGGTAGAAACCCAAGCGGTATTTTATGGGATTCAGGAAATAAGTCCTTATGCTTCTACCGACCAAAATATCAATGTACAACTATTGGCCTTGGACAAAGAGGCCAAGCTCCGCAATGCCTCGGCCTTGGTAAGTGTAATACAGATACAATGGCAAAATGTGCTGGAAAGAGATTATTATGGCAATATGCGCTATGTATCGCAACGCAAAGAGGTGGTGTTGGAAGAGAAAAACATACAAATCAATGGGCAGAGCAGCTATACTTTCAGACCTTCGCGCGGGGGCGAATACGAGCTGCGTGTAGCCGACCCGCAAAGTCCCGAAGCTTACGTAAAGCAGTATTTCTATGCTTATGGATGGGGGGCTGTGAACAATTCTTCTTTTGAAATAGACAAAGACGGCAAAATCTTGATAGAACTCGACAAGCCTTCTTACAAAGTAGGCGAAAAAGCCAAGGTACTGCTCAAAACGCCTTTTGCCGGAAAAATCCTCATCAGTATCGAGCGCAACAAGGTGTTGGAGCATTTTTATATTAATAGCGACCAAAAATCGGCAGTATTTGAGCTGCCTATCAAAGAGGCACACTTGCCCAATATCTACATTGCAGCTACCTTGCTCAAACCGCTTTCTGACGGCGCTGTACCGCTCACCGTAGCCCACGGCTATGCCCAAGTAGAGGTGCAGCAAGAGCGCCACCGCCTGCCCTTGCGCATTGAGGCGGCAGCCAGTACGGGCAGCAATACGGAGCAGATTATCAAAGTAAGCTCCAAGCCCGAATCGGATATTGAGGTGATTGTGGCGGTGGTAGATGAAGGCATTTTGCAAATTAAAAATACGCCTTCGCCCGACCCTTATGCCTTTTTCTTTCAGAAGCGCGCCTTGGAGGTAAATGCCTACGACCTTTATCCCAAGCTCTTTCCTGAGCTGCGCTTGTCGAGCAGTGTAGGTGGGGGCGATTTTGAAGATGCCGAGCGTACAGGCTTGAGCAATAGTGCAAACCCTATGAGCAACAAGCGTGTGAAATTGGTGAGCTTCTGGAGTGGCATCCTCAAAACCAACAGCAAGGGCGAGGCCACTTACAAAATACAAGTGCCCCAATACTCAGGCAACCTGCGTGTAATGGCCGTGGCCTACAAGGGAAGTGCCTTTGGGGCGGCTACGCATCAGATGCGTGTGGCCGACCCGCTGGTGGTGAGTACAGGCTTGCCTCGCTTTTTGAGTCCCAACGATGAGGTACTCGTGCCCGTGAGTGTGGCCAATACCACAGAGACTGCCGCCCAAAGCCAAGTAAGCTTGGAAGTAGGCAAAGAGATACGGGTGATAGGAGCTGCCACGCAGAGCCTTTCTATTCCGGCCAATGCAGAGAAAAGAGTATTTTTTAAGATAAAAGCACAAAATGCCATTGGGATTACACAAATCCAAACGAAGGTGGCTTGGAAGCAGCAGACTTTCAAAGAGCTTACCGACCTGACGATTCGCCCGCTGTCGCCGCCCTTGGTACAGAGCCAAATGGGTACGGTAGAGGCCGGAAAAAGCAAGGACATCGTGTTGAAGGGAGATTTTCTGCCCAATACAGGCAGCGCCAAGGTGCTTTTTAGCAAATCGCCTGCGGTGCAGCTTAGCGAGCAGCTCGATTACCTGATTCAGTACCCTTATGGCTGTGCCGAGCAGACCATCTCTTCGGCTTTTCCGCAGCTCTATGTGATGGACTTGAGCAATAGCCTGCAAGGGACTTATGCCCGTGGCGGAGAAGCCAAATACAATGTACAAGAGGCCATCATGAAGCTCCAAAGTATGCAGCTTTACAATGGGGCGATTACCTATTGGCAAGGAGAAAGCAGCGAAAGCTGGTGGGCTACGGCTTATGGTTTGCACTTCTTGTGGGAGGCGCGCAAGGCAGGCTTTCAGGTGAATTTGCAAAGTCTCGACCGTATGGCCGATTACTTGGGCAGGCAGGTGAAGCTCAACAGTACACAGCGCTATACTTATCGCGATGATACAGGAAGAGAATATACCAAAACCATCGCTTCTAAAGAAATCGCCTACTCGCTTTATGTGCTGGCTTTGATGCGCCGTGCCGATTTGCCGATTATGAACTTCTACAAGGGCAATGCCTCGCTGCTCTCTTTAGATGCCAAATACTTGCTGGCTTGTAGCTACTTGATTTTGGGCGATACCGAAAGCTTTAGGCGTTTGCTGCCTCCTAAGTTTGCCGGAGAGCGTGCGGACAGGGCTTTGGAGGGCAGTTTTTATTCTTATATCCGCGATGAGGCCTTGGCGCTCAATGCCCTGCTCGAAGCCGACCCTCGTAATGTGCAAATCCCCACGCTGGCCAAGCACCTTTCGGAGCAAGTACGCCAAAGCAAGTACCTGAATACCCAAGAGGCGGCCTTTTCGCTGCTGGCCTTAGGAAAAATAGCCCAGCAAAGCCAAAAAGCCGAGGTGAAAGCCACTATCCAAGCCGATGGAAAAACTTTGGCAACTTTCAGCCAAGAAGATGTGGCTCTGAGCAAGGAGATTGCCGGAAAAACCCTCCAAGTAAGCAATACAGGCAAGGGCACTTTGTATTATTTCTCTGAGCAAAGGGGCATTGGCAAAGGCAAGGTGCGCGAAGAAGACAAGTCGCTGCGCGTGCGCAAGGCCTTCTACAACCGCTTGGGGCAGCGTATCACAGATGCTACCTTTACTCAAAACGACCTGATTGTAGTGAAAATCTCTATCGAAAGCATCAATGGTGCAAGCTTGGAGAATGTGGCTATTACCGACATGCTTCCCGCAGGCTTCGAGATAGAAAACCCCCGCTTGGTGGACAATGGGCAGCTGACTTGGGCAGAGGCCGGAGCAAAGCCCGACTATTTGGACATCCGCGACGACCGCATCAATATTTTCTGTACTGCCGATGGCAATACGAAGCACTTTTATTATATGGTGCGGGCGGTGTCGCAGGGCAATTTTCAGATGGGTGTGGTAGGAGCAGAGGCCATGTACAATGCCGATTATCACTCTTACCACGGAGCGGGCACCATAAGGGTGCTTGCCAAAGGTGCTGCTGCGGGCAAAGAGGCACTCTAAGAGCTATCTGTTTTAGACCTGTCAGGTTTTCAAAATCTAACAGGTCTATTCAATTATTTTCTTTCCATAAACCTTTTCAAGCCTGCAAAGGCCAAATAGCGGACGCGGTTTTGGAGAAAGGGAGTCCAACCGAGCAAAAGCCCGGGCAGCCCCAGCGCCATTTTTGTCCAACGATAAAGGCTGAAATGGTCGCGGTGTTGTAGAATTTTCCCGTCCTTGAACGTAAAATGCGCTTTGATGACATTATGCACCTTGCGCTTGGTTTTGGAGAAGGTGTAATGCGCTTGCCAAGTGCAAGAGCCTTCTTGCTCATTGGCGCTGATATCGCTGTATTCCAATACCAAATCCTTGCCCTGCTCGCAGAGCATCGCCCACATCGCCTTTGTTTGGGCGGCGTTGAGGCTCAGGAATACTGGGTCGTAGAAAGAGGCCTCTTCGTGGTAGCATTCGCCCATTTGGGCGGCATCTTTTTGGCGAAAAGCCTCATAAAATTTCTGTATTAAGGCAGCGTTGGGGTGCATGAGGATTCTGTTATGAAGGTTTTGAAATTCAAATTAGAGAATATCTGCCGAAAAACAAAATTGCTCTGCAAGAATCGTACAGCCCCTTACT
Organism: Thermonemataceae bacterium; assembly: GCA_036788275.1. GTDB lineage: Bacteria > Bacteroidota > Bacteroidia > Cytophagales > Thermonemataceae > DAIQNQ01. The sequence continues at coordinate 2,915 of DAIQNQ010000136.1, read as the reverse complement.
TCCAAATTTCTACTTCGCCCAAAGGCCCTAAGCGCATAAATATACTTTTTTGGCGAGGAGGCAAAGGCTGTGCCTGCAAACAATCGGCAGCTATAAGGGGCAGCAGGGCAGGGGGCAAATCCCGACTTGGGTTGCTGGAAACCTCTATGCCTAATAGCGGCCTGCCGAAGCGGTGCAAGAGCTGCTGGAGCAAACCCTCTTTGACTAGGGAGAGCGCCACGGGGCTTTCGGGAAGGATAGGGATACTTTTTACCTTCTGAAAAAACACACGCAAGGCCTTTTCTTCGTATTCGATAATGTCCCAAGCCACATCGGGAATGCCCTCGGCATAGTTGGCCATCAGTCCGGCCTCAGCAAAAAAGAGGGTGTAAGGATTTTTTTCTTGGGCAACTACTTGGACAAAAAGTGCCGAAAGGAGTGCTTCTTGGCGGGTATCGGCCAACAAAAGCCAGCCATAAGTGCTGGGCAGCAGCACCATTTGGCCTTGGGAAAGAGCTTGGCCAAGCGCGGCCACCGAGGGAAAAGCAAGCATAGAACGTGAGGTTTAGGAAGACAAAAATAGAAAAGAAAAATTTATTTGCTATGGGAAGTGGTGGGTGCGGTATGATAAATATTCTAAAACCGTTGTTCGATAGGCGTATTTATTCGTTGTTTCCCTCAGAAAAATCAATCTGAATAGCATCAGATGAAAAAATAGTTATATTTTAATGTGAAGAAAAGCCCCAATTTATAGTTCAACTCATTCCAAAAAAATGTCTATACAACTTATCAAAGAGAACTCGCCAAAGTAAAAGACTTGAGCGCAATGAATGAAATGGCACTCAAACGTCCCTTTGCCAATCTGTTACAAGCTTATTGCCAGAAAAAGAACTTGACTCTGGTAGAAGAAATCAGTATTAAAAGCAAAGATGGGGCAACTATCAGGCCTGATGAAATTGGCAAACACGGCGGTAAAAAGCTTGCTTAACTCTGCCTCAAAACCTATCAAGATTTTGATTGAAGAATAAAATATGAGCAGCAGTTAATTCGTAAATCTAATGGGTTTACTTATTCTGAATAGAAATATTTACCAAAAGTTTAGTTGTCTAAAAGTGAATTTACCCACGCTTGGGCTTCTTCTTTTTTATCTTTGGGAAAGGGAAGGTAAGCTACATTGTCGTAGTCGGCTGCTTTTAAAAAAACCTCTATATAATGAAAATCATCTTCTTCTTTTAGTACTGCTTGCTTCACTTTGTAGCCATTTGCATCATAATAATACAGCTGATGTCCTATCCAAAATTTATCTTTAGCAATGATTACCTCCTTGGGGCTTTGTAAATATAGTTTGTTACTTTGCTGATTGTAAAAATACAAGAAGATAGCCAAGCATACCGATACAACGCCAATGAGTAGCAAAATAGCATTTATACCCCAAGCACTTACGTTTAGTTTGAAGATGTTTTCTAAGAGTATTTTGCCTATATAGAGCAACAAAGGAACACAGGCCAACAAGACCATCGCCAACTTATTAGACCGATTGGTACGCTGGATTAGACCCTGCCACACTTCTGTTGCAAACTTCCAATGGTATAAGATTTCATTGGCTGCTTGTGCTTCGCGAAGTGCTTTTTGATGGTAGGGGATTGAATTATGAAGCGTTGAGTATGCCACCTGATAGGTACTTATCAGCATCAAGACTAAGCCTGCCACCAAAAGCAGTACAAGTAAATTTTGCCGCTGCCCTGTACTGTGTTCTACCCAAACCATCAGAGGAAAAAAAATACAACTTAATGACAGTAAAATTAAGAAAATGAAAAAGATTAGCTTTGGCATAGTTTACTAGTATAGTGAGCTTATTCTGAAAAACAAAGCCAATTTGCATAAAACTATTTTGAATGATATGATAAAACAAAAATGTATCAACAATAAAACTTGATGAGTTTTAAACCCATTGGAACGGATATTAATCCATAATATACTAACAATCAATTTTTGTTTCTTTTTTAGGCTTTGTTAAAACATAATTCTAAGATAAAAAATGAACGAGTTTTATAAATATTAGAATAGTACAAAAATAAGGTGTTTTGACTAATCTATCCCTCTATCTCAAATTAATTCCCCCTCGGAATCCCTAAAAAATTCCTTACTTTATTTTTTTGTAGTATTTTCACAAATTCAAACATATATCAATATTTCAATCTGTGAACAAAGATGTCTATACAGCTCATCAAAAATTATCAAAGAGAACTCGCCAAAGTAAAAGACTTGGGCGCAATGAATGAAATGGCACTCAAACGTCCCTTTGCCAATCTGCTACAAGCTTATTGCCAGAAAAAGAACCTGACTTTGGTAGAAGAAATCAGTATCAAAAGCAAAGATGGGGCAACTATCAGACCCGACGGTATTGCCAAAGGCATCAATCGCTTGGATTGGGGCTACTGGGAGTCTAAAGATGAGGCGGACGACATAGAAGAAGAAATCAAAAAGAAATTTGCCAAAGGCTATCCCGATGATAATATCATCTTTGAAGATACCCAAAGGGCTATTCTTTACCAAATGGGGCAGCGTGTGGCTACTGCCGATATGCAAGATGAGGGTAAAGAATTAGACGATTTGCTTGCTCTGTTTATCAGCTTTGAACGCCCCGAATACAGCGCTTTTAGAGATTCGATAGAGGCTTTTAAGCATGATGTACCTGCTATTATCAAATCGCTGAGAAGCCTGATGGAAAATGAGGCCAAGCAAAACCAAAAGTTTACCGTAGCCCGTGATAACTTCCTCAAAATCTGCCAAGACAGTATCAACCCCGACATTACCCAAGAGGATGTGCGTGAGATGATTGTGCAGCATATCTTGACGGAGGACATCTTCACCACTATTTTTGATGAAGCAGACTTTCACCGCTCCAACAACATTGCTGCTGAACTGGAAAGGGT
>DAIQNQ010000135.1:0-7959 GCA_036788275.1 Thermonemataceae bacterium | reverse complement strand
GTCTTTTCAGAAAGGCTGATAGGTTTTTTATTGTACAGCTTATTTTATCAGGCTCTCCTATCAAACAAAATCTTGGCTGTGCACAATACCTCTTGCCCTCTCTCAAACCTTCATCAAACAAACTTCAATTGACAAAATTAAGGCGGTGCAACTATCTCTTCACAGGAATCACGAAGGATAGTTGAGTATCTAAAGAAAATCGTTTAGCTTTGGACAAGGATATAATGATTTTCAAAATGCAAGGAAAAGTAGTTTTAATTACGGGGGCTTCTTCGGGCATCGGTTTGGCTTGTGCAGAGGTATTTGGCAAAGCTGGCGCACGCATCGTCATTACGGGGCGCTCCGAAGCACGCCTGCGCGAGGCCGAAAGCAGCCTGAAAGCCCAAGGCATCGAATGCTTGGCCATCGTGGCCGATGTAAGCGTGGAGCAAGACAATCAAATGATGATTGAGAAATGCTTGGAGGCCTTCGGGCGACTTGATATACTTATCAACAATGCTGGTATCTCTATGCGGGCGCTCTTCGAGGAGGCCGATTTGTCGGTGATACGGCAAGTTATGGACATCAATTTCTACGGAACGGTCTATGCCACCAAATACGCCCTGCCCCACCTGATTGCCAGCCAAGGAGCCATTGTGGGTGTATCTTCTATTGCGGGCTATCGTGGCTTGCCTGCTCGCACGGGCTATTCGGCTTCTAAGTTTGCGATGCAGGGCTTTTTAGAGGCTTTGCGTACGGAGCTGCTACCCAAAAAAGTGCATGTACTCATTGCTTGTCCGGGCTTTACGGCCTCCAATATCCGCAATACGGCTTTGGCCAAAGATGGCACAGCGCAGGGAGAGTCGCCGCGCGACGAGCAAGCAATGATGAGCGCCGAGGCCGTAGCCCAACATATCTTCAAAGCCGTGCAGCGCAAAAAACATCGCTTGGTACTTACAGGGCAAGGCAAGCTGACGGTCTTTCTAAACAAATGGTTGCCCGCCGCGCTTATGGATAGACTTGTGTTCAACAGCTTGGCCAAAGAGACTGATTCACCACTCAAAAGATAATTTTGCCAACATTCTCAAGCGCTCTGCGTAGTGCATACATAAATCATATTTTCATCCAACCAAATATTATTGACTATGAATATCTCTTCTCAATTTATCATCGAAACTTTGCTTTTCGGCTTGGCCGTATTGCTGGCCGCTTATCTGTATCCTCCCGTAAAAATCAAAAGCTTCTTGGGGGCGCTGGGCTTGGCCTTGGTATTGATGCTGACCAGCGTATTGGTAGTATATATGATCAAAGCAGCCGGCCTTGGCTTTACAGCTCCGGTGATGGTACTCATCAATTTACTGGCTTATGCCGTGGTGATTTGGCTGATGGCAAACTTCAACAAAGGGCTGCTCCGAGGTGGTTTATTGAGTGCTTTTATCTTTGCTTTGATTCTGGCAGTGGCACGTTGGGCAGTGATGTGGCTCTACGATTTTATTTTCTAAAGTATCTTCTTCATTCTTTCATGGCCTTATTTTATGTTCCTGATATTGCGCTGCAAGCTGCCTTGCCCGAAGAAGAAGCTCGGCATTGTTTTCAGGTGCTGCGCCTCAAGGCAGGCGATACGATTGAGTTGGTAGATGGGCAGGGCAATTATTACAAGGCCAAACTTTTGCCCCCGCAGGGCAAGCTTTGCCCTATCGAAATCCTTGAAAGTTTTCCAAATTTTGAACAAAGGGATTTTTATATCCATCTGGCCATTGCCCCTACCAAAAACATAGAACGTATCGAGTGGATGCTCGAAAAATGTGTTGAAATCGGCATTGATGAGCTTTCCTTTGTGCTTTGTGAGCGCTCCGAGCGCAAGATTGTGAAGATGGAGCGCTTGGAGAAAATCGCGATACAAGCCATGAAGCAATCGCGCAAGGCGCAAAAACCTCGGCTCAATGCCCTGCAAAGTTTTTCTCAGTTTGTAGAAAAAGTCCCCCAAGGCCAGAAGTTCATCGCGCACTTGGCCGAAGACAGCCGCAAGCCTTTGGCACAGGCTCTTGGACTTCGAGGAAGCTATTGTATGTTGATAGGCCCTGAGGGGGATTTCAGTCCAAAAGAAATACAAAAGGCTTTAAATCAAGAGTTTTTGGCAGTATCTTTGGGGGATAGTAGGCTACGAACCGAAACTGCCGGCCTCATGGCTTGCCACACCGTTCATATCGTCCATCAACTTGCCTGAAAGCTGCCTATGACCTACCCTCTACAACACATCAATACTCCTTCGGGAGCTTTCTCCTTTCGGCCTGCCAACGAGCTTGAGCAGCGTATTATCCTTGATGCAGAATGGCAGGCAGGCCTCTTCTTTGGCAAACCGCGCCGAGGCCATCCCGAAGGCCAAATATGGCCGCATATCTTGGAGGTGATGGACAATGTGGAAACGCTCCGAGGGCAAGTAGCCGCCGAAAGTATCGAAAAGCTGCGCCTCATTACGCTCATTCACGATACTTTTAAATACCAAGTAAACGAGCACAAAAGCCACCTCAAACAAAATCACCACGCCTACCTGGCCCGTGTATTTGCTGAAAAATATATTCAAGACAAAGCCTTGCTCGATATTATCGAGCTGCACGATGAAGCCTACTACGCTTGGCGCATGGGTGGCTGGTACCAAGATTGGCTCTCGGCACGCTACCGCCTCCAGCAGCTTTTGGAGCGCTTAGACGGCAATTTGCAAGATTACTATCTATTTTTTAAATGCGATACCCAAACCGGCGACAAAGACCAAAGCCCTTTGGTATGGTTTGAAGAGGAACTTCATAGCCAAATCACCTTGGTAGATTTAGAAAGACAGTGGCAGTAGAAGCTTTAAGCATTTTTCAATTTCTCGTCTTGCCCCCTGCCCCTCTTTGTCTAATCTTGTGGGGGCTTTGTAATTTTTTTTAAATAGCTGATTATCAATACATAAAATATGTATGATATATTCGAGGCTCGTAGATACGCACTGCAGTGCGTATCTACTACATAGTGCGTATCTACGTAGTGCGTAATGGGTTAAGAACCCTAAATTTTTTTCCAAAAACATATAAGCTCTTTTTGCATTTTGTTTTCCTCTCTCAAACCCCTACAAGATGGGCTCCAAGGAGGGGATTTTTTTAATGCTCATAAAATATTCGCTCTTAGGCAAAGGCAGCTTGTGCTTTCATGACCTTGTGCGCAGAATATGTCCGCCATCGGACAGAAAAATATTCATAAACGAACAAGTTGCGCAGAAAAAAAAGCTAAATCGCCTTGCAACCTATTTAAAGCGCATTTGTCTAATGTGGTATTAAGATTGAAAATAGCTGTGGGCAACCGCAATCCTCCGACGCTTTATCCTAAAAATATATGATAGAAATTAATCAATTACACAAGTATTACCCCGTGGGCAATGGCCGCCTGCACGTACTCAAAGGCATAGATGTACAAGTGAAAGAGGGAGAGTTGGTCTCGATTATGGGCTCTTCCGGCTCGGGCAAGTCCACCCTGCTGAATATTTTGGGTATTCTTGATGACTATGATGAAGGCGAGTACAAGCTGGGAGGCACCTCCATCAAAAAGCTTTCGGCCAGCAAAGCCGCCTACTACCGCAATCAGTTTATCGGCTTTGTATTTCAGTCTTTCAACCTCATCTCCTTCAAAAATGCCATGGAAAATGTGGCCTTGCCGCTCTACTACCAAAAGGTGAGTCGCAAAAAGCGCAACAAATTGGCCTTGGAATATTTGGATAAAGTAGGCCTGCTCGACTGGGCAGAGCATTTGCCCAATGAGCTTTCGGGCGGACAAAAGCAGCGTGTGGCCATTGCGAGGGCGCTCATTACCCAGCCCAAAATCATCTTGGCCGATGAGCCGACGGGTGCTTTGGACTCTACCACTACCCAAGAGATTATGAATATCTTTAAGGAAGTACACCAAAAAGGCATGACCATCGTCATCGTTACCCACGAGCAAGACATCGCCGACCAAACCCAACGCCTCATCAGGCTCAAAGACGGCCTCGTGGAACACAGCGCCGAATCGCTCATCAAAGAACTCTAAGCACCTTAATTCCGCAATAAAATGTTTGATTTAGACAAGTGGCAGGAAATATTCAGTACTATCCGCAAAAACAAGCTGCGTACCTTCCTCACAGCCTTGGGCGTGGGTTGGGGTATATTTATGTTGGTGGTGCTGCTGGGCGTGGGGAAAGGTATGGAAAATGGCGTGCGCAAGCAGTTTTCGGACGGCGCCATCAACAGCATTTACATTTGGCGTGGCAAAACCACCATTCCCTACAAAGGCTTGCCGCCGGGCAGAGAAATCTCGCTCACCCAACAAGACCAAGAGGCTATCTTGCGCAAAATTCCTGAGGTGGACTACGTGGGCGTGCGCAACTGGCTTTCGGGAGAATTTACCATCAATTATAAAGATAAAAACGGCTCTTTTGGCGTATTTGGCTGCAATCCCGACTTCTTTAAGGCCAATGGCGAAAAGCTCTACAAAGGCCGCATGCTCAATGCCTTGGACATGCGCGACAAGCGCAAGGTAGTAGTGATAGGCCAACGCGTAGGCAAGGTAATATTCGGCGACCAAGACCCCATCGGCGAGTATGTAGAAATCCGCGGGATTCACTTCAAAGTAGTGGGAATATTCACACGCAAAGGTGGCAATGGCCGTGCCGAAGAGCGGGTATTTATGCCTTTTTCGGCCTACCAAGTTACCTTCAATCCTCGTCAAAACATCCACACAGCCAGCGTAGTAGCCAAAGAGGGTATTTCGGCTTCGGTAGTAGAAGAAAAAGTAAGAGAAGTGCTTTCGGCCAATCACCAATTTGCCGTAGAAGACAAGCAAGCCATTGGTATCAATAACAGCGAAGAAAACTACAAGCAAATCATGGGACTTTTCGCAGGTATCAATGCCATCGTATGGTTTGTGGGCTTGGGCACTTTGGCAGCAGGCGTAGTGGGTGTGAGCAGTATTATGCTCATCATCGTAAAAGAACGCACCAAAGAGATAGGCGTGCGCAAAGCCTTGGGCGCTACGCCTTGGTCTATCGTAAGCCTCATCCTACAAGAATCTATCTTTATCACGGCCTTTGCAGGCTACATGGGCTTGCTTTTTGGCGTAGCGCTACTCGACTTGCTCCGCGCCGCCATAGACCAAGTAGAGGCCGGCGGCGGCGAAGTGGGATTTTTTAGCCAACCTGAGGTGGACATGGGCGTGGCCGTAGCCGCTACCGTGATATTGGTGATTGCCGGGGCGCTGGCCGGACTTTTCCCCGCCCTTAGAGCTGCCAACGTAAAACCTATTGAGGCGCTTAGAGCCGACTAAACATTCACCTGATAAAATTTGAAATATGTTTGATATAGACAAGTGGCAGGAAATATTTACCACTATTCGCAAAAACAAGCTGCGTACTTTTATTACGATGCTGGGTGTGGCTTGGGGGATTTTTATGTTGGTGATTTTGCTGGGCGCAGGCAAGGGCTTTGAAAATGGCGTAACCAAGCAGTTCGATATTGCCAAAAATGCGGTTTTCATCTGGTCGCAGCGCACCAGCATCGAGTACAAAGGCTTTAAACCCGGACGCTACGTGCGCTTTACCAACGACGACGTGCAGGCTATCCGCAATGAAGTACCCGAAATAGGTGTGGTAGCCCCCCGTAATCAGCTTTCGGGCGCTTTTACGGTAAACAGAAGTACCAAAAGTTCGGCTTTTACGGTATATGGCGAATACCCCGACTATACCCGCGTAAGACCTACCATTATCACTTCGGGGCGCTTCATCAACGACCTCGACATTCGCGACAGACGCAAGGTCTGTGTGATTGGCACAAGGGTACGTGAGGTGCTTTTTCAGCCCACCGAAGAGCCTATTGGCGAGTATATTCGTATCAAGGGGGTGTCTTTCAAAGTAGTAGGTATTTTTAAGGGAAAAGGAAATGGCGATGATGCCCAAGAAGAAGCCGAAACCATCTTTTTGCCAAGCACCACGCTCCAATATACCTTCAATCAAGTCAATACCGTTGATTATTTTGCTTTGGCACCCAAAGACGGTGTGCCTGCAAGTATTATCGAAACCAAGGTGAAACAAGTCTTGGCCAAAAGACACTACGTACACCCCGACGACCTCAAGGCCTTTGGCTCGGCCAATGTGGAAGAAGAATACCAAAGAGTACAAGGGCTTTTCCTGATTATCGGGGCTTTCAGCTGGTTTGTGGGCTTGCTCACCATCGTGGCCGGCGTAGTAGGCGTGAGCAATATTATGCTGATTGTGGTAGCCGAGCGCACCAAAGAAATAGGCGTACGAAAGGCTTTGGGAGCTACTCCAGCCTCGATTATAGGGCTTATTCTCCAAGAAACCATCTTCATCACGGCTTTGGCAGGCTATATTGGTTTGCTGGCAGGTGTGGGCTTGCTGGAGCTTATCAATAGCTTTGGCGTAGAGGGCGACTTTTTCAGCAACCCAGAAGTGGATTTGAACGCTGCCATTACAGCCACACTTACGCTGGTGATTTCGGGCGCTTTGGCCGGGCTCATCCCTGCGCGCCGTGCCGCCAAAGTAAATCCTGTGATTGCCCTCAGTGCCGAATAACCCAATGTACCAAATTTAGATTTTATAAATTACCATCTCTTATTCTCTATTCTTATGAAAAAGGTTATTTTTAGTATTTCCGGAGTACTCTTTCTGGTAGTTTCGGGATGGTTGGTAAACTACTTCTATCAGAAGTCAAAAACCAACCCCATTGTGTATGAAGTTGAGCAGCCCTTTCGCACCAAAATCATCAAAAAAACAGTCGCTACCGGCTCTATTATGCCCCGCAAGGAGATTCAAGTAAAGCCCACTGTATCGGGTGTAATCGAAGCTCTCTATGTAGAGGCAGGGCAGCCTATCAAAGCCGGGCAGCTCATTGCCAAAATCAAATTAGTGCCCAATTTGGAAGGCTTGAACCGCGACCAACTCAGCATCAACTCTGCCCAAAACAACCTTGAGACAGCCCGTATCAACCATAAAAATGCACAAATAGAATACGATCGCAACAAAAAGCTCTTTGACGAAAAGGTGATTTCGGCACAAGAATTTCAGCGCTTCGAGACAGACCTTAGAATACGCAAAGAGGCTTTAGATGCCGCACAGCGCAACTTGGGCTTTACCCAACAAGGGGCTGTACAACGCTCCGGGGGGATTTCTAACGACATCTACTCGCCTGTGGACGGTATCTTGCTCGATGTACCTGTAAAAGTGGGTGGCTCTGTGATTGAACGAAGCAACTTCAACGAGGGTACTACCATCGCTGCCATCGCCGATATGAAAAGCTTGGTCTTTGAGGGCAAGATTGATGAGTCGGAAGTAGGCAAAATCAAAGAAGGAATGGATTTGAACCTCACCATCGGGGCTATCGAAGGCAAGGTATTCAAAGCCAAATTGGAGTACATTTCGCCCAAAGGCATTGCCGAAGAGGGTGCGATTAAGTTCAATATCCGTGCGGTATTGCTCTTAGAACCCGGCGACTACCTCCGCGCAGGCTACAGCGCCAATGCCGATATTGTACTTTCGGAAAAAGAAAATACGCTGGCCATCAAAGAAAGCTGGGTGGACTTTAAGGGCGACTCGGCTTATATAGAAATAGAAAAAGAAAGCCAAAAATTTGAGCGCAAGCTGATTAAAACGGGCATCTCCGACGGTATCAATATAGAAGTATTGGAGGGAGCCGACGAGAAAACCCGCATCAAAGGAGCAGAAAAGAAAAAAGAAGAAGCTCCCAAAACTGAAGAGCCTAAAAAACAAAGCTAAATAGCAAAAGAGGCTGTCCGCATTTCGGGCAGCCTTTTTTGTTGTTTTACCAAAATTAAAAGCAATGTGTTTGCTTCTCTCCAACACCCAACAGGGCAGGGAAAAGCCCCTTAGATGGCTTGGATATTTGAAAAAAGATGTGTAGTATTGTTCAAGCAACCTCTTTGCGCTACTCCTGAACA
>DAIQNQ010000134.1:0-8130 GCA_036788275.1 Thermonemataceae bacterium | reverse complement strand
GAAGGCTGGAAAGTGATGAAGACCTACAAAGTCTTGGATGCCAATGAGAATGTAAAGCACTACGAGTTGCAAGTAGGCAACGAAGCCAATGAAAGAAGAATATTGAAGTTTGATGAAAGCGGCAAGCTCCTTGACTAACCCTGAGGTTGCTCCCAAAGCCTGGGAGCAACCTTTATCATTTCCACAAAAAGGAAACAGACTGTGGAAAAATTCCACAACTTTTGAAAATAAGAATCTGCATAAAATGCTGTAAATCAGAAATTTAATTTATTGGTACAAATCTTTCATACATAGATATCAAATAGTCAATTAAAATTTTTCACTCATTAATCTCCAAATCCTATGAAAAAGTTCATGTTTTTACTCGCTTTCGCCTTCGTGGCCGTGTCTTATGTAGCAGTAGCTGATGCAAACACCGCATCTATCGTTATCAACGACGACGAAAAAGTAGAAATTCCTCCTGCGCAATTACCCGCACCTGTTCAGAAAACCCTCAAAAGTGAAGACTACAAAGGTTGGACAATCGTGAAAGCCTTTAAAGTGTTGGGTGCCGACAAGAACGTAAAGCACTACGAGCTGCAAGTAAGCAACGAAGCCAAAGAAAGTAAAGTGTTGAAATTTACTGAAACCGGTAATCCCATTGGCTAATTTTTAGGCCAAACCTTGAGTCGCTCTCTATTGGTTTAGGGAGCGGCTCTTTCAAAAATCTTTAGATAAAGTGCCCTTGTATCAGCGTAAAGAAAAGAGATAAGAAAATCGTATTCATTTAAACTGTCGGATAGCCTGCCACTCTCGTAGCAGGTTATTTTTTTTAGTCCTTTTTTCAACTTATTGGCCTTGGCTTCGTTTATCAAAAGAAGTCCTCTAAAATTATTTTTTATCTGTACAACTATGCCTCAACCTACCATACAGCGCCTCTTGATTATAGAAGACGACCGTACCTTTGCCAAAATCATTTCCTCCTTTTTACAAAAAAACGACTTCGAGGTAGAAGTATGCGTCAAAGGACAAGAAGCTTTTAAAAAGTTGGAAGAAAAGCGTTTCGACTTGGTCATTACCGACTTTCGCCTGCCCGATACCACCGGTATAGAGGTGTTGCGCCATCTGAAAGAAAGCAATATTCAGATTCCCACTATTTTGATGACAGGCTACTCGGATATTCGTATTGCCGTAAATGCCATGAAGCTGGGCGCACACGACTATATCGTGAAGCCCATCAATCCCGACGAGCTGCTGCTCACCGTACAGACAGCCCTCAAAAGCAGCCGAAAAGTAGTCGGCTCGGATAGTCCCACCAAAGCAGTACCCAAGGCAGAGGTTAGCAATTTAGGCTTCCTGAAGGGCATCAGCAAAGCTTCCAAAGACCTCTACGAGCAAGTGCAGTTGATAGCGCCCACAGCCCTGAGTGTGATTATCCTCGGCGAAAGTGGTACGGGCAAAGAGTTTGTGGCACGTATGATTCACCAGCTTAGCAGCCGTGCACAAGCGCCTTTTGTAGCTTTAGACTGTGGTGCGCTCTCCAAGGAGCTGGCCGCCAGCGAGCTCTTTGGGCATCTGAAAGGGGCTTTTACCGGAGCTTTAAGCGACAAAGCGGGGCAGTTTGAGGAAGCCAACGGCGGTACTATTTTTCTGGATGAAATCGGCAACCTCTCCTACGAAGTGCAGGTAAAACTCCTTCGTGCTATCCAAGAGCGCAAAATACGCCGTGTGGGCAGCAATAAAGATATAGAGGTGGATGTGCGCATCATTGCTGCCACCAACGAAGACCTCGTGCAGCAGAGCCGACAAGGCGATTTCAGAGAAGATTTGTACCACCGCCTCAATGAGTTCAGCCTCAAAATAAGTCCCCTGCGCGAGCGAAAAGAGGATATTATGCACTATGCCCGCCACTTCTTGAACTTGGCCAATGCCGAGCTGCAAAAAGAAGTGCAAGATTTTGAGGAAGATACTATTCAGATTTTCAATCAATACGCTTGGTACGGCAATTTGCGCGAGCTGAAAAACGTAGTAAAAAGAGCTGTACTCCTTACCAAAGGTACGCATATCGGCCAAGAAACCCTGCCCGCGGAGCTGATACAAGAAGCTTTGTACCCCGACAGCAGGCCTCTGGCCGAGCCAAGCTTGGAAGAGGGCAAAGACCTGCGCAAAAACCAAGAACAAATGGAAAAAGACTTGATTCTCAAGGCGCTGCTCGAAGCCAAATACAATAAAACCAAGGCTGCCCGCCTCCTCAATATAGACCGCAAAACCCTCTACAACAAAATGGAGCGCTACAATATAGAAGCCTAAGAAACTTTTGGCAATGAAAATAAGCAAGCTTTCTGTACCAAAAACAAACAGCTTGCTTATTTGTTATACCATGCGAAAGCTCTTGGGGCTTTAGGTATGAAGTACAAAATCTGAATCATTTTTTATGCTGGGGCATCGCTTTACCGACTATCAGCCAGAGCCAAATCAAGGCCAAGGCGCAAATTTTGAAAGTCTTCTCAAAATATTTCTCGACCTTATCAACATGACGGGCGGCAATGTAGCCGAAGCCTTGGCGTGGATGAACAATCTCGATAAAAAATACAACCTCACCGACGACAACTACGGCATGGGCGATTTTATCGAAGACCTCCGCCGCAAAGGTTATATCGAAGAACGCGAAGGCGAGGGCAGCGGCCTGCAAATTACGCCCAAAAGTGAGCGTACAATCCGCCGCAATGCGCTGGAAGATATTTTTGGAAAGCTCAAGCGCTCTAAGTCAGGAAACCACAAAAGCAACTTTTCGGGCAATGGTGATGAAACAGGCTCTGACCGCAAAAACTATCAGTTTGGCGACGACCTCGACAGAATTTCCATGACCGACTCCATCCGCAATGCCCAAATCAACCACGGCTACGAGGATTTTATGATGACGCAGGAAGACCTCGAAATCATCGAAACAGAATACAAAGCGCAGACCTCTACGGTGCTGATGATTGACATCTCGCACTCCATGATTCTCTATGGCGAAGACCGCATTACGCCTGCCAAGAAGGTGGCTATGGCGCTCTCGGAGCTGATTATGACCAAATATCCCAAAGATACGCTCGACATCTTGGTATTTGGCAACGACGCTTGGCAAATCAATATCAAAGACCTGCCCTATCTGGAAGTAGGCCCTTATCATACCAATACGGTGGCGGGCTTGGAGCTGGCGATGGACTTGCTGCGCCGCCGCAAAAATCCCAACAAGCAGATATTTATGATTACCGATGGCAAGCCCACTTGTATCAAAGAGGGTATTCGCTATTATAAAAACAGCTTCGGATTAGACAAAAAAATCCTTAACAAAACCCTCAATTTGGCGCGTCAGTGCCGCCGCCTCAAAATACCCATTACTACTTTTATGATAGCCACCGACCCTTATTTACAAGAGTTTGTGCGCGATTTTACGGCTGTAAACCAAGGCAGAGCCTATTACAGTTCTTTGAAAGGCTTGGGCAATTATATCTTTGAGGATTACCAGCGCAATCGCAAAAAGCATATTTAAGCAATATTGAAAGTCAGGCGGAAAGCCGTACCCGACGAAGCGCTGATTTCCAAAGTAGCTTTGAGCTGTCGCGAAAGGTTATGAATCAACTGCATGCCCAAGGTGCCTGAGCTTTCGATGTGGAAGTCGTCGGGCAAACCGATACCATTATCACGAATCTCCAACAAAAGCGTGTTGTTCTCTTGTTTGAGTGTAAGCGAGATTAGGCCATCGCTTCCTTCAGGAAAAGCGTGCTTGAAGGCATTGGAAAGCACTTCGTTCACAATCAAGCCACAAGAAATACATCGGTCTATATCTATTTCTACGGCGGCCAATTGCATTTCCAGTCGTACGTTTTCTTTGGTACTGTTGAAGGTATTGATAATATTGGAAGCCAAGCTTTGGAGATAATCTTTGAGGTCTATACAAGCCAGATTATCGCGTTTGTAGAGCTTTTCGTGAATGAAAGACAGCGTGCGAATGCGGTTGATACTTTCTGTGAAAAGGCCATATACTTGGGGCTGCTCTTCTACTTTTTCGGCCTGCATATACAAGAGTCCAGACACAATATTGAGGTTATTTTTGACACGGTGATGCACCTCGCGCACCAACTGCTCTTTTTCGGCCAAAATACTCTCCAACTTCTGGGTGTAGCGCTTTTTTTCGGTAATATCGGCCACAGTCGTTACCTTAAAAATCTGCCCGTTGCGGCTGTGCATACGGGCGGCAGTTACGTAGATGTCTTTGATACTGCCATCTTTACACTTTACCTGCCATTCTCCGGCGCTCTCCTCGGTTTCGTAGCGCAGGTAGCGGTCGTGCAAGTCAGAGGCATATTCGCGGAGGTGTTCGGGCAGTACTTTGGTAAACTCAAAGCCCACAAGTTCATCTTCGGTATAGCCGTAGGTGCGGCAATAGGCCTTGTTTACTTTCACAAATCTGCGGTTGATATCGGTGAGGCACATACCAATATCGGCGGAGTCGTAAATCATATTGAGCAAGTTTTCGGCCTCTTCGCTTTGGAGTTGCTCACGCTGTTGGCGCAGCGAGAGAGCCTTTTGGATTTGCAATTCTAAGCTTTGTGCATCGGCAGGCTTTATCAAAAAGCCCAAGTGTTTGGTTTCTAAGGCGCGACCAAAGTTGCTTTGGTCGGAGCTGGCCGTAATAAAAGTAATAAAGGTATTGGGACTGAGGCGATTGATGTGCTGTACCGTTTCGATGCCGTCCCAGTCGCCTTCTATAAATATATCCATAAAAACCAAGTCTATGCCCTCTTGTTGCACAATCTTGAGTGCTTCGGTGCCGCTGCTTACAGCTTTTACACCCTCATAGCCGAGCTTGCGCAAATGCCTTTGCAAGGTCATTTGGGCGATTGCATCATCTTCTACAATCAATAGATTCATTCTTGAAATAGTTAGCTTGACAACATCAATAGATTATGGGGAGCAGCCGGACAGGTATTTGCCTGCTTGGGCGCAAATAATAGGTAGAGGTGGAAATTTTGTAAATATTGCATCTAATATCTTAATTTTAGGCGAATTAACATAAAGCTAATGCAAGATTATTTTTGATTCATGGATAAAAGCATTATCTTTAATTGCCTAAAGTGGATACTTGCATGATAAAAAAACTACTTCTCTTATCTCTTTGCTTCAGTACTTTTCCCTTGCTTGCCCAAAACGACAACAGTCCCTTGGGGGCACGTGCCGTGGGAATGGGCAATGCCGCCGTAACCAACCGCGATGCTTGGGCGCTTTTCAATAATGTGGCCGGTCTTTCAGAAATCGAGCATTTGGAGGTGCAATTTGGCTACCAACTGCGCTATGGCATCACAGAGTTCAATACTTATGTCCTTACAGCAGTAAGTCCTTTGTCTTTTGGCGGGGTAGCTGGCGTGAGTGTGTATCGCTTTGGCGATGCCTTCTACAATGAGCAGCGTATCGGATTGGGCTATAGCCATAAAATCAGCTTTACGAGTGTGGGTCTGAAAGTAAACTACGTACAAGTAGCCGTAGATGACCAAATCGGTATTACGCAAGGCGCACGCCGCGCCTTTACCTTCGAAATAGGAGGCTTGGCCGAACTTAGCCAAAAGCTTAGTTTTGGTCTTCACGCCTACAATTTCAACCAAGGCCGCCTTCGCTCAGAGTATATCGAAGACCGCCTGCCTGTGATTCTCAAAGCAGGCTTGGCCTACAAGCCCATTTCCTCTTTGATTGTCAATGTAGAAACGGAAAAGGACATAGACTACCCCGCCACCTTAAAAGTAGGCTTGGAATACGAAATTGTAAAAAAAGTATTTGTACGCACGGGTATCAGCACACGTCCCTTCGACAATCACTTTGGGATAGGCTTCTTCCCAAAGAAATTCAGCTTTGAGTATGCTTTGAGTACCAATACACAGTTGGGTTTTTCGCATCACATTACTTTGGGCTATCGCTTTGAGAAGGTACGTCCTACCCAAAGAAGCAATTCTCTTACAGAAGAATAAAAAGCAAGCTTGCTTATGCGACCATCTTTACAATACCGCCTTTTGCTCTGTGTACTTTGCCTGCTGGGAGCTACTTGGACAGAAGGACAAAATCAGCCTAAAAGAGAGATAGACATACAGAAGTTTGTAGATGAGCTTTTTGCTATACAAGATCCCGAAAGCAATACCAACTACGAAGACCTCTACGAAAGCCTCTACCAACTCTACTTGGAGCCGCTCGATTTGAACCGTGCGAGCCGCGAAGACCTTTCCTCGCTCTTTATCCTTTCTGAAGCTCAAATCAATAGCTTTTTTGAACATACCCGTCGCAATGGCAAGTTGCTCTCTATCTATGAGCTGCAATCTGTCTCCAACTTCGACCTGCTTACTATCAATCGCCTACTTCCTTTCGTGAAGATAGATGACGCAGGCGCTGCCGCCGACAATCGCCCGCTCTGGCAGCGCATTCTTTCCGAACCCAACAACTACTTCTTTATCCGTGCCGAGCAGGTGCTGGAGCAGCGCCGAGGCTATACCGCCCCAACCTTCAACTCCCTTGGTGAGCCCAGCCAGCGCTATCAAGGCTCACCGATGCGCTTGTACGGACGCTTTCGCACCAGCCACACGCGCGACTTCAGCTTGGGCTTCACCTTTGAGAAAGACCCGGGCGAGCAAATCATCTGGGACCCCAGCACTCGGCGCTATGGCATGGATTTTTATTCGATGCATGCTTTCTTTGAGAACAAGGGACGTTTTAAGAGCATTGCCTTGGGCGACTTTCAGATGCAAGTAGGCCAAAGCATCATCTTGGCTGCCGGCTTCAATGTGGGCAAGGGCGCAGAAACTGTCAATACCATCCGCAGGAGCAACTTGGGGCTGCGGCCTTTTACCTCGGTATTGGAATCGGGTTTTTTCAGAGGGGCAGGGCTTACCTACCAGATGGGCAAAAACCGCTGGGGCAGCTTCGAGGCCACAGGCTTTGCATCGCTATTGCGGCGCGATGCCAACTTGCTCACTGCCGAGGCCGATTCTTTAGACCAAGAAGAGCTTTTTATCAGTTCTATCCAAGAGACGGGCTTTCATCGTACCCCCAACGAAATCAGGGCCAAAAGCAATATCATGGAGATGGTATTGGGGAGCAATATCGGCTTTACTAGTACTGATAAACGCCTCCAAATAGGAGCCACGATGGTATATACCCAGTTCGACAGAAGCCTGCGGCGCAATCCTACACTTTTTAATCAGTTTGAGTTTAATGGCCGTGAAAACTACGTACATGGCTTGAATTATAGTTATGCTTGGCAAAATTTTAACTTTTTTGGGGAGGTAGCCCAATCCAAAAGTGGGGGCGTAGGGCTCAACTCCGGCTTGGTATCAAGCCTTACGCCGACTTTGGCCTTTGCTTTTCAGATACGCTCCTTCGACCGCGACTTCCACTCTTTCTACGGCTCTGCCCTCAGCGAAGGCAGCCGCAACATCAATGAGCGTGGAATGTATTGGGGTATCAAATACACGCCCAGTCGCAAATGGAACTTTGCCGCTTACTACGACAGGTTCAGGTTTCCTTGGCTGCGCTTCCGCGTAGATGCCCCCTCCGAGGGCTTCGAGTATCTGGGGCGTATTTCTTATGCACCTTCGCGCCGTATTACGCTTTTTGCACAGTTTAGAGAGGAAGTAAAGCAGGAGAATGTGCGCCTTTCCGAATCCAATCTCAATGTAATCAGCGACCGTATTCGCCGTAATTGGATACTGAGTTTGGACTATCGCGCCGAGAAAATATTACAACTCAAAACCCGTGTACAATTTAGTACCTTCGACCGCGAAAATGTACAGACCTCCGGCTATGCTTTGATACAAGACATCAACGTGAATTTGGGCAAATGGGAGCTGAGTGCGCGCGCTGCCCTTTTCGATACCGAAGATTTTGAAAACCGCCAGTATGTCTTTGAAAAAGATGTACTGTATGCTTTCGCGATTCCGGCTTATCAAGACAGGGGCGTGCGCAACTACCTGCTGGTGGAATACAAACCTACCCGTAAGCTTACTTTTTGGGCGCGCTATGCCATCACCCGCTTGGTAAACAGAGATAGCATCGGCACGGCCTTAGAGCTGATAGAAGGCAATACCCGCTCTGAAGCCACCTTGCAGATGCGGATAAAATTTT
>DAIQNQ010000133.1:0-8170 GCA_036788275.1 Thermonemataceae bacterium | reverse complement strand
CATTTCACCCTACGCTATCGGTGCTTTGCAAGTGAAAATCCCTCTGCAAATCTTGCAAGAGCAGCTCCAGCGCTTCACAAATCTCTGTCAGAAGCAATCCGCTCTGTGCATTGATTTGCTCCTTGCGTATTTGTATTTCCAGCTTTTTGCAGGCTTCGGCTACTTGCTTCGCTCCCAGCTGCGAGCAACGGCTGTACAAGCGATGTACCACCGCCCCTACGGCTTCCCAATCGGGCTGAGGGATTTGCTCCTGCAAGGCTTCTAAGCTTTGTTGTGATTCTTGTACAAACTCCAGCAGTATCTCTCGCTCCAAGGCCTCGTCGCCTCCGGTAAACTGATGCAGGTAATGCAAGTCGTAATGCTTGGGAGCTACACTGAGCTTTTGGAGCAGGGTTTCTTCTCGATAAGGCTTGGGCAGGTAGTCTTCGAGGCCGTATTTTTTCATACGCTCCACGTCCTGCGGCAAAATATTGGCACTGCTCAGCAATACAGGCACTTGGATATTTTTCTCTTTCAAGGCCTCCAATACCTCCCAACCGCTCATTTCGGGCATTTGGAGGTCGAGCAGCAGCCAGTCGAAGCTTTGTTTCTCCAATAGCTGCAAGGCTTCTTGCCCTCCAAACACCAGTACCACTTCTGCACCGTGTTTTTGGAGGAGCATTCCGGCCAGCTTGGCATTGAGCGGGTCGTCGTCTATCACCAGTATTTTTAATCCCGCAAGGTTATTTTGGCTTGTAGCGGTCTGCACAAGAGCTTTTGCTGTTGGGGCTTCGCCTTTAGGTAAGTGCAAATATATTGTAAATACTGCTCCTTGGGCTGCTTCGCTTTGCAGCTTTAGAGTACCCCCCATCGCCTGTACTATTTTTTTGGCGATGGCCAAGCCCAAGCCTGTGCCACCGTACTTGCGAGCGATGTGGGCTTCTCCCTGATAAAAGTTCTGAAAGAGTTGGGATTGCTTTTCGGCACTGATGCCTATCCCGGTATCTTTTACGGCTATCTCTACGGTATAAGCACTGCCTTGGGCTTGGCAGCTGCCCTGCAAAAGCACTTGCCCTTGGGCTGTAAACTTAATGGCATTGTCTAATAGATTGAACAATACCTGCCGCAGCCGGAGCGTATCGCCCTTGAGCCATACCGTCTGCTCAGGGGTGCATTGCCACTCAAAAGTCAGCCCTTTGCTTTCTGCACTCGCCTTGAAAGTCTCATAGCTGCTTTTTAAAAGTGCTTGGAGAGCAAAATTTTCAGTTTCTAACTGAAAGGCGTTGGCCTCCAGCTTCGAGAGGTCGAGTACATCGTTCACCAAGGCCAAAAGGTGCTCTGAGGAATGATAAATGGCCTCTCCGGCACGCTGTGCTTCTGTACTTCTCAAAGCTCCCGACTGCAAAAGCTGCTCCGAATAGCCAATGATACTGTGCAGGGGCGTGCGAATCTCGTGGCTCATATTGGCCAAAAAGCTTTCTTTGGCTTGTGCGAGTATTTCGGCCTCACGCTTGGCGGCCAGCAGCTGTCGGCGATAGGCATCATTGCGGGTAAGGTCAGAAAAAATAAGGTACATAAAGAATAAAGCGCCCACAATCCCTACCACCAAAATAGCCCCTATCTGCCAAGAAGAGTTTTCGGTGATTTCGATGGCTTTGCGTTCTTGTGCCTGTACCTTGTAATAGGCCTCCTGCTCAAAGCGCACGATAATCGCCCGTACATTCTCCAAAATATTTGTGTTTTGCTGCACAAAATCCAGCTCTTGGCTTTCGAGGCGGCGGGTCATTTGAGCAGCTTTTTGATGAAGTTTTTCCAAGTCTTTGTCCAATTGCAGCAAGGCAGTTTGCCTGTTGGATACGGCGATGGTATCTATGATAATACTGTAATCTTTGATGACCGGATTGTAAAGTTCATCTATCACAAAAGCCTCTTCCACATTCTCTTCCTTGGTGTATTTTCTTCCAAACAAGCCTTTGCGACTTTTCTCTATTTTTTTCTTTTCCTCGCCCTTTTTCTTCTCCGGTTCATAAGGTGCCGGCAGCGGGTTTTGCTCTTTGGTGATTTCCTGTACCAGAATATTGCGCAAGGTATCGCTGGAGAGCAGCGAGGTGTCTTTTGGGTTTTCTAACTGTCTGCGAATCATTTTTTGCACCTCGCGCAGGTTATTGCCCTTGCCCAACTCCTTGCGCAGGGCAATCAAGCTACGCACTTTTTCGGGAAAGTCTTCGAGCAGCACCTCAATACTGTCTATCTTCTGTTTGTGCAGGCTGTCCCAAGGGGCAAGGCCACGCAGCGCCTCCATTTTTTGCTGCAACTCTCGGGCTTGCAAGGCCAACTCCTCCAAAAAAACCTGCTTGGAAGTGGCCTGATACGCATAGTTGCTGGCTTCTACTTGACTGATATTGAGCAATATCTGACTTATCAGAGAAAGCTCTTGCTGGGGCTTGGCTGTACCGCGCAAGGTATTGAGAATACGCTGATAGCTCTGAAAAGTAAGATAAGCCGCCCCCGAAAGCACCGCCATCGTAAGCAAAAAGCCCAGCAAGACTTTGTGTTTTACATAAATACTGCGTGTGGTATGTAATAAGCTCATGGCTGAAACAAGATGCTGAATGTTTTATAGACGCAAAAATACACGAAATGTTTTGTAGCGATACCGCCTTGGCCTTCGCTTGTTTTCTCCAAGAGAATATTTACCTTTAAAACCACAACCACCCGATATTCCCTTATGATGTTTTCTGTCGAAGCACCCTCTCAAGACCTTTTGGCCACTATCCAAGAAGCCATCAACCGCAAAACCAAGCCTCTGGGTGCTCTGGGCTTGCTCGAAAGCTATGCCCTGCAAATCGCCCTTGTTCAGCAAAATATCCGCCCAACACTCCAAAATCCTCAGATTATGGTCTTTGCTGCCGACCATGGCATTGCCGAAGCAGGCGTAAGCGCTTATCCCCAAGAGGTAAGTGCCCAGATGGTGTATAATTTTGTACAAGGCGGGGCAGCCATCAATGTCTTTTGTCGCCAATATGGCATCGGTTTGCAAGTGGTAGATGCGGGTATCAAAAGCGATTTTCCGGCTTCGCTGCCCATCGTACACGCCAAAATTGCCCAAGGCTCGCGCAACTTCCTCCACGAAGCCGCCCTCAGCGAAGCCCAGCTCCACGAAGCCCTCCAAAAAGGGGCGGCTTTGGTACAAGCCCAGCACGCACAAGGCTGCAATGTAATAGGCTTCGGCGAAATGGGCATTGGCAATACTTCGTCGGCGGCGCTGCTGATGCACTGCCTCACAGGCTTGGCACTCGAAGATTGTGTAGGCCGAGGTACCGGCTTAGACGACCATGCCTACCAATACAAACTCGCCATATTGGCACAAGCGCTGCAAGCCCATCCCCAACCTCAAAACCCGCTTGAAACACTGCGCACCTTTGGCGGCTTAGAAATCGCGATGATGTGTGGGGCGATGCTACAAGCCGCCTCCCTCAAAATGCTCCTGCTTGTGGACGGCTTCATTGCTTCGGCGGCTTATTTGGTAGCGGCAAGCCTGCATCCGGCCATCAAGCAGTACAGCATTGCCTGCCACCAATCGGCAGAGCGTGGGCATCGCATGCTCTTGGAATATCTGGGCTTGCGTCCTGTTTTGCACTTGGAAATGCGCTTGGGCGAAGGCACAGGCTGCGCCATGGCGTATCCGATACTGCAAGGAGCAGTCGCTTTTTTGCGCGATATGGCCAGTTTCGATGAGGCAGGAGTTTCGGAGCAGCTATGAGGCTTTGCGGCGGCGACTCCACAGCACCAAGCCAAAAGCCAGTACTGCCAAAAAAATAAGGATAAAAGTAGCACTCTGCCGTGCCCAACGGCTTTTTTGGAGGCTGCGGGGCGTGGTGCTTTCATCGAGAAGGCGGTTGTAGAAATCCCCAAAATCGATCACCGACTTGTCTTTCAGGCTCTCCCCCACCACTGTCAGGCGCACCCGCGGGCGAAGCGTGTCGTAGCGCTCTTTGTCTATGTTGAAGTAAATGAATTGGAAGTACTCTGACAGCCGATAGTCGCCGGGAGTTTTGGGAATCACATAGTGTCCAAAGACCTTGGTTCCCGAAATCTTGTTGTTTTGTCGCCTCACGAGCTGCCTGATTTGCGGTGGGTAGAAGTCGAAGGCCTCGTTGGCTTCGGGGCTATTGATGCCGATATTGGCAAAATTACCATCTCCCACAATGGCGATATTGTAGGTAAAACTCTCCCCTGTTTGAATTTTCTGTTGCGAAGCGCGCTCGTCAAGGTAAAAGCGCCCCACGGCAATTTTGTCGCGCAGGGGATGTGGCGGCAGCTCTTTGAGCACAATGCTCAGGGGGTTCGACTCCAATTGGAGGAAATACTTGTCAGGCTCTTCTTGGGCAAAACGTTTGTCTATCATAGTCAGCTTCACTACGGGCAGCTCGATGGGCTTTTTGTTGAAGGCAAAGAAAGAGGCCTGATAGATTTTGTATTGTGTATAGCTTTTGTTGTTGATTTTGACTTCCACCGGATAGAGGCGGTCTATGTTGAAATCTTCCTCCCAGCAGTTGGCAGGCTTTACTTGCTTGATGATTTCGGCTACTTGCTGGCTGAGTTCGTGAAACTGCAGCTCGCGCTTGGTGGTTTTGGATATATACAAGGCCAGCGTAAGGTTGAACTCCTCGCCCACATACACACTTTCTTTGTTGGAGAATACCCCCAGAAACACATCGTCTTTCACATCGCTAAACTCCTCCAGCACCTCTTCTTCTCCCCTAAAAAAAGGGTCTTCAGGGTCAAAAAGCGGGCTTTTGCTATTTTTTGAGGGCGGGTTTATATTGACTACAAAGTCTTCTACCCTCAGCACCTTGTCGTTTACTTGCAAGCTAAAGCCCTCTATGGGATAAGCGCCTTCTTTTTTGGCAAAATACGTTTGGATAATGCTCTCTGTGCTGCGCGCTTTGCCTTTTTCATCGGTGGTAGTAGCCGATTCGGTATAGCGCCCATGCTTGCTAAAGCCCTTCAGGTCGGGGAAGGTAATCGCATTGCGGATTTTCTCATCTTCGGCCACAAGCATAATCACAAAAGGTTCATTAACAGGAATTTCTGTTTTCCCAAGCTCTATACGAAGATTTTGCGCCCCCAGATAACCTTGCGATAATGCAATGATAATATAAAGAAAACAAGATATTTTTATATTTTTTCGATGTTTCATTGTGTAATTTAAAATTTTTTTTCTTACTTTTGTTAAGCCTAATAATTTAGTTGAGTATGATGTAATCTTTACCTAATCATTTTCCCAAGCCCCTTTGCCAAACAAAGGTTTTTACATCTATCTTCTCATTCCCAATTTATTATTGCTATGTTGGAATACGTAAAATTGATTTTACAAAAAGTTAGTTTCGACCGCTTTCTTTTCGAGAAAGAACTCCGCAAGGCTTTTACCTACTTGCGCCCCGAAGAGGTCGAATCGCTTCGTGATTGGTGCTATCAGCACTACGTGCATCAGTACGCATCGGTACTGAACAACTGTTTCAAATTGGCATATCGTTATTAATCACCTTTATCAAAATCATCTTTTGAGGGGCTAAGCAAAAACTTCACGTTGCGCTTTAGCCCTTTTAGTTTGCTCCTTTTGAGGGGCGAGCGCCTGAAAATCGCCTGAAAAACCTCCTCACTCATATCCTCCCAATCTTGCCAACGCAGCTTTTGGAAGGCCTCCGAAGGCCTGAAAGCCGATTCTTGGTGCGCCTTGGCGAAGCGGTTCCAAGGGCATACATCTTGACAAATATCGCAGCCAAAAGCCCAATTCTCAAACTTTCCCTGCATACTGTTGGGGATTTCTTCCTTTAGCTCAATGGTAAAGTACGAAATACACTTGCTGCCATCTACCACATAAGGCGCTACAATGGCCTCGGTGGGGCAGGCATCTATACAACGCGTACAAGTGCCGCAATAGTCTTTGACAGGCCCGTCGGGCTGCAAGGGCAAGTCCAAAATCAATTCTCCTATAAAGAAAAAGCTTCCCTGCTGTCGGCTTATCAGGTTGCTGTGTTTGCCTATCCATCCGGCACCGCTGCGCTTGGCCCAAGCCTTGTCCATCACGGGCGCAGAGTCCACAAAAGCCCTGCCGCCCACCTCGCCGATAGCCTCGTGGATATAGTCCATCAAGGCTTTGAGCTTGTCTTTTATCACAAAATGGTAGTCAGTACCGTAGGCATATTTCGAGATTTTAGGGGCATTTTCTCTTGCCAAGTCCTCTTCGGGAAAGTAATTGAGCAATACCGTAACTACCGACTGTGCGCCCTCTACCAGCAGGCGTGGGTCGAGGCGCTTGTCGAAGTGATTGGCCATATAGGCCATTTCGCCGTGCATGCCTTGTGCCAGCCACTGCTCCAAGCGGGGCGCTTCCTCTTCAAGAAAGTCGGCTTTGGAGATGCCGCAGTAAAAAAAGCCCAGCGCGGCAGCTTTTTGCTTGATAAGGGCGCTATGTTTTTCTACAAGACTTTGCATGGGCTATACACCGGGTATCAGGGGCTTTACCAAAATCACATCTTCTTTCTCTACTTGTACCTGTCCCTCGGCCATGCCCTTGGATTTGCGCACAAACTTGCGCGGCGTAACGATGACGGGGCAAAGGCTGTCGTTTTTGCGCTTCGAGTAGTAGGCGGCTAGCTGGGCGGCCTTCTCTATCACAGTTTTGGGAAAAGGCTTGCCGGAGCGGTACTTGAGCACCACATGCGAGCCGGTTACGTCTTTGGCATGCAGCCAGAGGTCTTCTTTATAGGCATAGCGCTGGGTGAGCAGGTCGTTGTTTTTGGCATTTTTGCCTACGAGTACCACAAAGCCCTCATAGTCGAAGCGCTTGAAGAGGAAGTCGCTTTCTTCTTTGTCGTTTTGCTGCTGCAAATGCGCCTTTACATATTTGCGGAGCTGTTTGAGTTCCTCTATGGCTTGCAAGGCTTCCTCGTGGGCGGCATAGCTTTGCAGCTCATTTTCTTTTTGGGCGATATTTCTTTGGAGCGTTTCGAGTTCTATTTTTTCGTTTTTGGCTTTTCTATAATACCATTCAGCATTTTTCTGAGGACTCAGCTCCGGCTTGAGCTTGATATGCACCAGCTCTCCCGTATAAAAATCGGGCAGGCTCACGCTTTCGGCCTTGGGCGGAATGGCATGCAGGTGCGCCATCAGCAGGTGGCCGACTTGCTCTTGGCTAAATGCACCTTCCAAATCGCGCAGCTTTTGTTTGGTTTTGCTGAGATAGTTGTGTGTTTTTTGCTGCATTTTCTGCACCAATCGCGTGGCTTCAGCCTTTTCTTTGTCAAGTACACTTACTTTTTGGTATTGATAATAATACTGATTGAGCGCCTCAAGCGGCTCAGTAAAAGTGCGCGCCTCTTCCATAGCCGCCAATGGCAACAAAGACAAAAGCGGCATTCCCTGCCACCAAGCCACATAAAAAGTGGGCTTTTCTAAGAACAAAATCGTTTTTTGGAGCAAGTCCCAACGCTCAGAAAGGTTTTTTTGGCCGATGCCCTGCTCTTCTAAATATTGTCCTACAACCTTATCAAAAGTAGGGAAAAGAACAGAGACACGGCCTTCGGCGGCCTCGAAAGCTGCATAGCTTTGGTCTAAGGGGCGCTCCAAACTCTGAGGAGTAAGTTGCAGGTCTTTGACCATTTTCTTGTGAAACATATCCAGCAATTCCTCACCCTGAAAAAGCACGATGTTGGAGCGGCTGCCGTGCATTTTGAAAAGCAAGGAATACTCTTCTTCAAAGCAAAAGAGAAAACTGCGGTCGTTTTGGAGCTGCTGTACCGAGAGGAGCTTTTTGCCAATCAGTTCTACAAAAAGTTCAATGGTATTTTTGCGGGCACGCTGGAAGTCGTCCATGGTATTCAAGCAAGCAAAATCAGCCTGCAAATGCGCCCGGAGGTAGAAATCTCTTTTTTGGGGGTGACAAAAACCGAGAATCAGCTCGTCTTTGTTTTGACTGAAACAAGTGGCCAGCTCATAAGCAGGCAAGGTGGCTTGCAGCTGTGCCACCAATTGTTTCAGAAAATAATAGTTATGATGCATCATTGGGGAGAATCGCTTAAATTGCAGAAAAATCGGCCTTCATCACATTTTCACAAGGCTTTGGCTTTTATCAAACAAAGATGCAAAATAATTCTCAAAAGCCTCTCGAAAATAAAATACTGCT
>DAIQNQ010000132.1:0-8249 GCA_036788275.1 Thermonemataceae bacterium | reverse complement strand
GTATAGGCAAAAGAGCTGATGGTGGGTGGAGGATTGACCGCAAGTGCGAAGGTGGTACTCTTGGCACAATCGCCCGAACCGATGCTGTATGTAACAATATAATTATTGGGTGCGCTGGTAGCTAAGTCAATGGCTCCAGTACTGGCATTGAGCGAGAGACCTCCCGGAGCTGCTGAAAAGCTTCCTCCCGCCGGGCTAAA
Source organism: Thermonemataceae bacterium (assembly GCA_036788275.1). Classification (GTDB taxonomy): domain Bacteria; phylum Bacteroidota; class Bacteroidia; order Cytophagales; family Thermonemataceae; genus DAIQNQ01. Next base: position 8,049 of record DAIQNQ010000132.1, on the reverse strand, counting down.
GCTTTGCGGATTAATCACCGCAGGACTTTGGTTGGTACAAAAACTGGCGGCGGCATAGCTGAGCGTAGGGTCGGGCGGGGTGTTTTCTACCGTAAAAGCAAAGTTGGCGGTTCTATTGCCACAAATGGCATTGCCTACCGTGTAAGTGATGGTGTAAGTGCCTGCTGTGCTGGCTGCCAAATTTACCAAACCTGTACTTGCATCAATGCTCAGGCCTGCCGGACTGGCTGTAAAAGCACCTCCAGCGGGACTAAAAGTAGGGCTGGGATTGGGTGAGAGTGGGCAATAGCTGGCTTGCGGATAGCTGAGCGTGGGCGCGGCTACGGGCTGTGCCAATTCTATTGCAAAAGTAGATTGGGCTATACAGCCCCCCTGCGAAACGGTATAAGTAATAGTATAAGTACCGCTCGGCGTACTGCTATTGAAGCCAATAATTCCGTTGGAGCTATTGATGCTCAGGCCTGCGGCGGCAGGTGTAATCGCAAAAGTACCCCCTGCCGGACTTACCGAATTGGGGCTGCGCTGGGCAGGCGGAGGCGTGGGCGACATGCAAAGCTGGTTTTGCGGATAGCTGATGGCCGGATTGGGCGGGGCTATGATAAACACAAAATAGTTGGCACTTTCTAATCCTACCGTATAGGTAATCTCATAAGGGCCACCGATGGTACTGGCAGCCAAGTTGATTTCTCCCGTAAGGGCATTTACTACCAAGCCTGCATCGGCTGTAAAAGTACCCCCTGCCGGACTGAAAGTGGGTACAGGATTGATGGGAGCTGCCTGACAAAAGTCTATTCCTCCATAATCCAAATCAACAGCTCTCTGTGTAACCAAATAGCCACTTGTAGATACTTCGGGAAGGTCGCGAAGCCCTAGAAAGGCAAAAGCTGTGAAAAGATAAATCCAGAAGTAGGGGTTTTTCATTGTTATTAGATGTTTTTATTGTGGTAAAACATACAAGGTGTCTAAGTTTACTTAGGCCAAGGTGCAGGTAGATTTACCGAAATATAAAATTACTATATTAATCTTCCGAAGCCCCAAATAGTAATTTGAATGAATGTGCCAATCGAAAGGTATTTACACTCCCAAAATAAAAATCGTTGGTTTTTTGTGCAAATCTATCTTTTGCTTTCGCCAAGCAGCGATGCTGCGGGTCTGTACAAAGCCCTCTGGCGCGGTAAGCTGGCAGGCGATACAGAGCTTGGTGTCGGGCTGGCAACTTTTGAGGAGGCTATCGAGCATCTGATTATTTCGGAAAGGCGTTTCCATAAAAATCTGCGTGTAATGCTTCTGTATAGCTTCTTTTTCAAGTATCAGCAAGGTTTTTTCGCGCTCTTGGCGCTCTATGGGCAAGTAGCCGTGAAAAGAAAAACGCTGCCCATTGAAGCCCGATGCCATCAAGGCCAACATAATAGAAGATGCCCCTACAATAGGCTCCACCACGATGCCTTGGCTTTGTGCCCAAGCCACCAGCACCTGCCCAGGGTCGGCTACTGCCGGACAGCCCGCCTCCGAAATCATGCCGAAGCTTTTTCCGGCCTTGAGCAGTTGGCATACTTCTTCGAGAGAAGCAATTGTACTTTGTTTATTCAATTCGTAGAAATGTAAGTTTTCAATTACTTTTCCTAATTTCAGGCTGCTCACAAAGCGGCGCGCAGTACGCAGCTCTTCTACCACAAAATAATCTAAAGAAGCAATGACCTCACGCAGCACAGGCGTAACGCACTGCTCCAAGGTATCGGGGGCAAGCGGACTGGGAAGCAGGTAAAGTTTTCCGTAAGGAGAAATCATAAAGGGACAATTTTAGCAAGCAATATATTCAAAAAATTTGTTTTTTGTAGCTTTTTTCGTATTATTGGTTTCTGTCCTCAAAGCAATAATACTACAAAAAATTAGCTCATAACAGCTTTTGAGCTTGCCGGTTTTATACTTTTTGAACTCTTGAGGTTTCAACTTCATTTTACCAAAAAGGGAGCAAAGAAGATAGTAGGACAGTTTTGAATCGCAAGGAAATAACTTTTGAACAATTAATCAAATACACTATGGCACAGCAAAGCTCTTACCTGACAAGTCTTCGCATTTTATTTTTGGCCTTTTTGATGAGCCAAGTTTCCTTTGGTGTTTTCCTGATTGCCTTTCACCAAATGGGGCTTTCGGAGGTATCCGCCCCTGAGCTGCGTGGCACTTTTCAAATAATCGTCCCCCTTTTCGCTGTAATCTCTTTGTTTAGCAGTCAATATATTTTTAATCAAAAACTCAGAAATATCCATGAAAAAAGCTCCTTAGAACAAAAGCTTGCAGCATACCGTATCGCTTTTCTCATAAAAATAGCCATGCTGGAGGGTGCTTCCCTTCTCAGCTTGGTAGTTTATTTCCTTACAGCCTACTGGCTCTTTTTGGTAATTGCAGGTATTTTGGGAGGTATTTTTATCCTCTATTATCCCAGCATAGAGCGCATTGGGCAACATCTTGAGCTGCTTCCTGCCGAAAAAGAGCAAATCACATAATCACAGAAGGCTATCAAGCGCCTTTCAAATAAAATCATGAACAATCCTCCTTCTATTCTCGACGAAGTATCTAAAGTAAGCATTCGCCTGCTTTTGTCAGAACCCTTCTTTGGGCACTTCTTTGCCGGCCTTATCAAAAAAGAGAGTACACAAATTCCCACTTTGGCCGTAGGCTATGAGTTTCATCACGTCATTTTATATATCAACAGAGACTTTTGGAACAAACACCTCCAGCTGGCCGAATGGAAGCTGGGCGTGCTCAAACACGAGGTGCTACACTTGGTCTTTATGCACGTAACCCGCATGAAAGACTTTAAAAACAAAGCTATTTTTAATATCGCTGCCGACTTGGTGGTCAATCAATGTATCGCCTCGCATCAGTTGCCTCCCGGTGCCATACAGCTCGATACCTTCCCTGAGCTCGCGCTCAGAGCCGAAGACTCTACCGAATATTACTACGAAACGCTCTACAACTTCTATGAGCAGCAGCTCGAAAAAGAAGGTAAAGGTATTGATTGCAGCCAAAACAAAGCTTGGCAAAATCTGAAAAGACTCCTTGAAGGCTTTCCACAAGAGCAGCACGCCCTCTGGGAGGCCTTTGAGAAACTCTCCGGCGCGGAGCAAGACTTAGTGAAACAGCAGCTCAAAGAAATGCTGAACAATAGCCTAAAAACCAACAAGCACGGCAACACCGCCGGATACTTGCAGCAGTATCTTCAGCAATTTCAGGAGCAAATGCGACCCAAAGTAGATTGGCGGCGTATGCTGAAGATTTTTGCCAGCAGTAGCCGCAAAACCTATCTGCGCAATACCCTCAAACGCCCCTCCAAACGCTATGGAACAGCCCCGGGCATCAAGGTAAAGAAGAAAAATAAGATGTTGGTGGCCATTGATACTTCGGGCAGTATCGAAATGAGAGAGCTGGCGCTCTTCTTCTCAGAAATCTACCATATCTGGCGGCAAGGTGCAGAAATATGGGTGGTAGAGTGTGATGTGGAGATTCACAATACCTATCTCTACAAAGGCAAAGCACCCGAAGCCATCTCAGGCCGAGGGGGCACCGCCTTTGAAGCCCCCATTCAATACGCCAATGAGGTGCTTCGCCCCGATGCCCTTATTTATTTTACAGATGGATTTGGCAATGCCCCACATCTCAAGAGCCGCTGCCCTGTTTTATGGCTGCTCAGCCCGGGAGGCAGCAGCCCCGACAAGCTCAAGGCGCAGCATTTTCAGGGAAGATTTGTAAAAATGGACTTATAAAGTTATTTCTCAAAGCTAAGCTTCGATACAATACGGGGGCTTTTGAAGCTGGCATCTTTGAGGTACAGCAGCTCTGCCAGCTCGCCCAAACGCCAACGCTCCACCATATCGGCATAATATGGGCTGCCCGGATTGCCAGACTGTCCGCCCGGATAGATGCCATAGGCTTTCACTCTTTCTTCCATCAGTACCACCATCCTCCACGAAGGGCCGTGCGTACTGGTCGTGGCATTGACAATGCGGCTGCCTCCACCTATCATCAAGCCTTCGATACCCATGCCGGGAATTTGTGCCAAATGCTTGATAGAAGTATTTTTATGTTTGCCCCATTGCCAAGCTTCACCCACCGGGCCGTGTTTTTTCTCCAGCATGGCCATGGTTTCTTGAAAACTTTGATTGATAATGGTATTGATATCTTCTTTGGCCGCAGTGCGTATATTGTCAAACCAGCGCGCTGAGGTATCTTTTGTAAGAATTTGATACGTAATGTATGTTTCGGGAATACGCATAGGCGAAGGCAACTCATCACGCCATATTGCTTTTTCTAATTGTCGCCACCATTCCTCGAATACGGTAGCGCTGATGGCCTCCGGTGCATTTTTAAAATCCCATTTAGGGAAGCGTCCTAGTACTTTTCTTACATTTTCTTGGGTGGTGTCCGGGCGCAATCGTGCGAGCAAGGCCGGCATCACCTCTCTTGCCAGCAAGTTGGTATTGTCATTTTGCAGGGCTTGAATATCGTCCAAAGTAATTTTGTTAAGCCCGCCAAGTACTTCATTGATGCGCATACCTCGCTCCGAAGAACTATAATTCCAATTGAGATAATAAGGATAGCTGATGGTATCAGTAGCAAACTGGTTGGCCGAGCTTACAAAGTGCCTGTCGGGATTCTTGACGTGCGGATTGTGCTCAAAAGGCAAAAATCCTTGCCATTCGTGCTGCGAATTGCTGCCATCAAGCACATACTTTCCTTGCTCTTTCCATCGAAAAGGGATTTTCCCACTCACCCAAAGGGCTATGTTTTTTTCTACATCCGCATAGGCAAAATTTTGCCCCGGACATATAAAATACCTGATTGCTTCTAAAAATGCCTCATAGTTTTTTGCTCTATTGAGCTTATAAAAAGTAAGCATCTCATTGCTCCCCTCTAAGGCCAGCCATTTGAGCGCATGCCCTGCGGGAATATCTACACCCATCGGTTTGGCCTCTCGGTCGAACACCACAGGGCCGTGATGGGTATATCGTACTTGGTGCGACACTTCTTTTTTACCTCTTATTTTGATAGGCTCTTCTCTGATACTCACTTTTTTCCATTGACCATCGTGGAAGTACTCCTCCATTTTATCATCACGGAACTTGATTTGATAAAAGTCCATCACATCGGTATAAGTATTGGTTACGCCCCAAGAAATATTGCTGTTGAAACCAATTACCACCATTGGAGCACCGGGGATGGTTACGCCATAGACATTTACGGAGGGGCTTACCAACTGCATCTCATACCAAATAGAGGGCAAGCGAAGGGCAAGGTGCGGGTCGTTGGCCAAAATAGGATAACCACTGGCTGTTTTGCGTGCGCCTACTGCCCAGTTATTACTTCCCTTGTTGCGAGGAGCGGCTTCAGAGGCTTCGTATTCTTTTTGGAGCTTTTTGGCAATTTCATTCATTACCGCTTCAGCATTGGCAGGTACGGGCGGGTTTTTTTGCGGCTTAAAATCTAATTTCGTTCCCGTAGGAATGATGGGAGAACTGAAATAGGAATAGTTTGGAAAAATACTGTCTAAAACGGGCTTGCCAAACTTGGCCAAGGCATGCGACATGGCGAGGTCATCGGTGCCGGAGGCAGAGAGGTCGTAGGCCATATATTTCAGAATCAGCGCCGACTTGAGAGCTGTCCAAGGTTCGGGGGCATAGTCCAAAATTTTGTATTCAAGGGGGTAATCTTGTGGAGAAAGTTGCTCGATATAGGCATTTACGCCTTGCGTGTAAGCTTCTATCACATTTTTCATGGTTGAATCTTTCATAATTGTTTCCAAAGACTGCTCTGCGCCATAGACCATGCCCAAGCCCCGCTGGTAGCGGTCTAAATCTAAGGCACGTTCCCCCACGATTTCGGAGATTCTGCCAGCGGCAAAATGCGTCTGAAACTCCATCTGCCATAGTCGAAACTGTGCCGTAAGGTAGCCTTGTGCAAAATAAAGGTCTTGGTCGTTTTGGGCAAATACATGCGGTACCAAACGGTCGTCGAAGAGTACTTCTACGGGTGCTTGCAGGCCATCGGCTTGGAGACTCAGCTCAGAGGGAAAGTTTTTGGGCTCTGCATTCGCCCAAAAGCCTCTGAAAGGGTCAAAGAGCTTGCCCACAGGGGGAATCGCTGAGAGCGCGGGCGAGAGATAGCTTTTGAGAAGAGGCACCTCCGAAGGCTTGTGGTGGCCGATATATACAAGGAGTATCGTAAGCAAGCTAAGAAAAACAGCTCTGAGAATTTTGAAGGCCTTCATGGTGCAGCAAAATGTTTGTTGATAGTACAAAAGCAGATAAGTTCATAAAAATAATACAATTTTGACAACTTCCTTGCTTCTTCTCCCAAAAAAATCCCTGCCTCTTCTATCAGAAGAGGCAGGGAGAAGCTACTATTCTTTAATTTGGTGCTTACTTAAGCTGCTTTTTAAGAAACTCCATTGTAGCAGCATAAGCTTGCTCGGTGGCTTCTTTATCAAAGGCCGGATTGCTGGGGTTTGCAAAAGCGTGGTCAGCATCGAAGCGCTTGAGGGTAAGATTTTTCTTTACTTTCTTCATATTGGCCTCAAACTCATCTACTACCGCAGGAGAAATCCACTGCTCTTTGCTGGCAAAAATACCTAATACATTGGTTTTTAAGCTTTTGAGCTTGTCCAAATCTTTTTCGGGCATTCCATAGTAAATTACACATCCTGCGGCTTGCTTGCCCAACAAGATGCTGGCTTGTAGCGACCAGCCTCCGCCAAAACACCAACCAATGGTGGCAATTTTGGCATTTTTGCCTACATAGCTGCGTGCTCCTTCCAAAATCGCTACGGCGCGCTCACCTTGTACAGCCTGCATGTATTTGGCGGCATCGTCGCGGTTGTCGGCCACTTTCTGGTCGTAGAGGTCAATCGCAATTACATTTATATCGCCCAAGTCATTATAGAGTTTTTCAGCTTCTCTCTTGATGTGGTCATTCAGTCCCCACCACTCGTGAATCACAAAAAGGTATTTTTTGCTGGGCTTTGCGGCCTTCAGCTCGTAGCCATAAGCTTCTTTGCCATCGCTGCCTTTGAAGCTGATATTTTTTCCAACTTCGCTTTGGTGTGTATAAGGAAGTGGGTTCAGGTGCTTGGCATTGAAATCGCCATCATCTGCAAAAAGCGCAAACTCATCGGGAGCAGACAAGCTGCAGCAGCTTTGTGCTTGTGCAAAATACATGGTGCTACAAGCCATCAGGAGTGTAAACAATACTTTTTTCATGGGAATTGGGAAAGGTTTAGGTATAAGAAACTTCAAGCTAATAAACTTCTGACATACATTTTGGCAGGTCAGGCGCTTTTAGATTTTTATTGTGTGTTACAACACCTAATTTAAACTTCTTCCCAAGGCTTTTGTTTTCTCAAGGAGGGATTTTTAATAACTTTTCTAAGATTTCAACATTTAGCTCGTGGCCTCCTTCAAAGCTTGTCTGCTGAAAATCAATACCTTTTGCCTTTACTTTTTGCAAATGCTCCTGAAACTGCTCGGTAGTATAGAAGCTGTCTTGTGTGCCATACACTACTTGTATATCGGTAGCTTGGCCACCTTGGCCTTGTGCGAAAGCTGCCTCAGGCAAATCGTCGGGAAAAGTACCCGAGCATAATACAAGGCGCTGGGCTTGGAAAGCACCTGCTTGAAGCCAACGACACACCGTAGCACAACCCTGCGAAAAGCCTAAGACACCTATTTGGGGCTGCCGAGCGCTTTGCGATAGGAGTGTTTTGAGGAGCTGATTGAGGTAGGCTACATAATCTTCTATTTCTTCGATGCGCGCCTCTTTGGTCATCCAAGACGCGCCCACGCGGTCATTGGCCAAATTCCAATAAAAGCGCGACAGGGCTTCGGGTGCTACAATACATGTATCTTCGGGGCATATATTTTCAAAATGGCGCAAGAAGTACGCCGCCAGCTGCCCATAGCCATGGCACACCACCCAGAGCTGTTGGCATTGCTCAGGGGCAGCGCCAATGCTGTAATAGCGTGCGGTACGTTGTACGGGGAGCTTGTGGGCTTGCAT
>DAIQNQ010000131.1:6447-8301 GCA_036788275.1 Thermonemataceae bacterium | reverse complement strand
ATTCCTGAAATTTTATCAAATACTTCACTTAAAAATCTTTCTCTGTAAATTCAATTTAAAGGCTTGCACTTCCTTTCTATCATCTGTTCTCATCCGCAAAGGGGAGCCAACTTTCACAAAGAATTTATTTTTCAAAACAAAATCCTCAATCAAATTTTGCTTTAGCAAAGTGATTGAGGATTTTATGGCTTTTTAGTCCGACTTAAAGGCACAAAGGCTATGCCTCCGACTACTTTCCGTTAAGGTTGTTTTTGGGAAGGCGGCGCACTTCGTAGAGGTCTGTGCGGCGGTCTTTGAGGTTGCGCACACTGCCTCGTACGTGGAGATTCTTGAGCAGCTTGAGGTCTATATCTGCCACGATGGTCATCTCATTGTTGGGCGTTCCCTCAGCGATGATGGCGTTTTGAGGAAAGGAGAAGTCGGAGGGCGAGAAAATAGCCGATTGGGCATACTGAATATCCATATTGACAACCTTAGGCAAATTGCCCACGCTGCCGGCAATGGCCACATAACACTCGTTTTCGATGGCACGTGCCTTGGAGCAGATTTGTACGCGCTGGTAGCCGCTCTGCATATCCGTAGAGAAAGGTACAAAGAGGATTTCCATCCCTTCGTCTGCCAAAAGGCGGCTGAGCTCAGGAAACTCTGAGTCATAGCAAATCAAGATACCGATTTTGCCAACATCCGTCTGGAATACTTGCAAGTGGTCGCCACCTCTCATACCCCATTCGGCTACTTCGCTCGGCGTAGGGTGTATTTTGTATTGGGCTTCGCAGGTGCCGTCGCGGTGGCAGAGGTAAGATACATTATAGAGGTTGCCGTTTTCATATACGGGCATACTCCCGGCAATGATATTGATGTTGTAGCTTAGTGCAAATTCTACCATGCGCAGCCTGATTTCCTCGGTGTATTTGGCCAGATGCCTGATGGCTTGGGCGCTGCCCATTTCATTAAACTCAGCCATAAGAGGAGCATTGAAGTACTCTGGAAACAGCACAAAGTCGGCCTTATAACCTGAAACAGCATCTACAAAGAACTCTACATTGTCGAGAAAGGAGGCCAAAGAAGGGGTATGGCGCATCTGCCACTGTACCACGCCTATCCGTACATTGGCATTGCGGGTGTTGGCCGATGTCTTTTTCTTGTTGTAATACACATTATGCCATTCGATAAGGGTAGCATAAGCGCCCGACTCTTGGTCGTAAGGGAGGTAGTCTTTTAATAATTTTTTGACGTGAAAGCCGTTGCTGAGCTGAAAAGTCAGTACAGGATCATAAATTTCTTTCATCGTTACCTTTTCGATGTATTCGCGGGGCGAGTACTGCTCTTGGTACAGATGGTAGTTGGGCATGCGCCCTCCGGCCACGATAGACTTCAGCGCCAGCTTCTCACAAAGCTCCTTGCGCGCATCGTAGAGCCTGCGACCTAAGCGCATCCCTTGGAAATCTTGGTGCACACCAATCTCGATACCATACAAAATATCACCAAGAGGATTATGGGTATTGAGGCGATAGTCGCCCGTAATTTCGGCATAGGTGTGGCTGTCTTCGAGGTCGTCGGAATCCACAATAAGCGAAAGGGAAAAAGCTACTACACGTCCTTTGTCTTCGATACAAAATTGCCCTTCGGGAAAGCTTTTGATGAGGGTGTCGAGCTGTTCTTTGCGCCAAATCCCCCCTACTTGGTAGATATTACGCATCAATACTACAATATCTTCGTAGTCGGTGGGTTGTAAAGCTCTTGATACGAGCTTGTGTTCTTCTTCAGATAAGGGTACTTGGTCTTTGAGATGAGTCATAAATAAAAATTCTTTGGTGTAATTTACGCAAAAAAAGCGTAATTACCCAAAGCTAT
>DAIQNQ010000131.1:0-6347 GCA_036788275.1 Thermonemataceae bacterium | reverse complement strand
ATACTCAGCGTCAGGCTTTCACCTTCGCCTTTGTAATCTGCCAAGATGGTATCACCTTCGCTCAGTTCTCCTTTCAGGATTTCTTCAGCCACGGCATCTTCCAAGTACTTCTGGATGGCTCTGTTGAGCGGACGTGCACCATATTGTGGGTCATAGCCTTTCTCTGCCAAGAAGTCCTTGGCCGGCTCAGTGAGTTCCACTTGGTAGCCAATCGTTTCGATACGAGCAAATACCTTGCGCAGCGTAATATCAATGATAGAGTGAATGTGCTTGCGCTCCAGAGAGTTGAATACAATCACATCGTCCACACGATTCAAAAACTCCGGTGAGAAAGCCTTTTTGAGGGCGTTTTGGATAGTCGCCTTCATGGTTTCGTCTATGCTTTCTTCTTTCGATTTGGTAGAGAAGCCAATGCCCGTGCCAAAATCTTTAAGGTCTCTTACACCAATGTTGGAAGTCATGATGATGATGGTATTTTTAAAGTCCACCCTTCTTCCCAAACCGTCGGTCAAGATACCGTCGTCCAATACTTGCAACAAGATATTGAAGACATCAGGGTGCGCTTTTTCGATTTCATCGAGCAGCACCACGCTGTAAGGCTTGCGACGTATTTTCTCGGTGAGCTGTCCGCCTTCTTCGTAGCCTACATAGCCCGGAGGCGCTCCTACGAGGCGCGATACGGAAAATTTCTCCATATATTCGCTCATATCTATACGTACGAGGGCATCTTCTTTATCGAAGAGGTAAGTAGCGAGTACCTTGGCCAACTCTGTTTTACCCACACCGGTAGGGCCGAGGAAGATAAAAGAGCCAATCGGCTTCTTGGGGTCTTTGAGGCCTACGCGGGTACGTTGAATGGCTTTTACGAGCTTTTCGATGGCGGGGTCTTGCCCGATTACACTGCCTTTCAGCTTTTCGCCCATGTTTACGAGCTTCTGGCTTTCTGTTTGGGCAACACGTGTTACGGGAATACCTGTCATCATCGCTACTACTTCGGCTACGTTTTCTTCGCTTACATTGTAGCGTTTCTTCTTGGTTTCTTCTTCCCAAGAGAGTTTGGCCTTTTCGAGTTGGTCTATCAGGCGTTTTTCTTTGTCGCGCAACTGAGCGGCTTCCTCGTATTTTTGGCTTTTTACTACCTGATTTTTCTCTTTTTTCACATTCTCGATTTGCTCTTCGAGCTTCAAGATGTCGTCGGGTACGTGGATATTGTTGATGTGTACGCGCGCGCCAGCCTCATCAAGTACGTCAATGGCCTTATCAGGCAAGAAACGGTCGGAGATGTAGCGGTCAGAGAGCTTCACACAAGCTTCGATGGCCTCATCACTGTAAATTACGTGGTGATGATCTTCGTACTTTTCTTTGATATTGTTGAGAATCTGTACAGTTTCTTCGGGAGTGGTAGCGTCCACCATTACTACTTGGAAGCGTCTGGCCAAAGCACCATCTTTTTCGATGTACTGGCGGTATTCGTCCAAGGTAGTAGCACCAATACATTGGATGTCGCCACGCGCCAAGGCTGGCTTAAACATATTGGAAGCATCTAAAGAGCCTGAAGCGCCACCTGCACCTACGATGGTGTGCAACTCATCTATGAAGAGGATTACTTCGGGCGATTTTTCCAGCTCGTTCATCACGGCCTTCATACGCTCCTCAAATTGGCCTCTATACTTGGTACCGGCTACCAGCGAAGCAAGGTCTAAAGTTACCACACGCTTGTTGAAGAGCACGCGTGATACTTTTTTCTCTACAATGCGCAAGGCCAAACCTTCGGCGATGGCAGTTTTACCTACGCCCGGCTCACCTATTAGGATAGGATTGTTCTTTTTGCGGCGGCTGAGGATTTGGGCGACACGCTCAATCTCCTTTTCACGCCCCACGATGGGATCTAATTTGCCTATTTCGGCCATTTTGGTCAGGTCTCTGCCAAAGTTGTCTAATACGGGTGTTTTAGACTTTTCTGTGCCACCGCGTACTTCCTTCTGCCCGCTGAACATACGGCTGTCATCATCCGGGTCGTCGGCATCGGCAGAGTTGGTAGGGGTAGTTTGACGGAGATGGTATTCGAGCATTTCCTTTACGGAATCGTAATTTACATCAAATTTGCTGAGAATTTGTGTCGCAATGTTGTCTTCTTCTCTTAATATAGAAAGCAGCAAATGCTCTGTGCCGATGAGCTGACTTTTGAAGATTTTTGCTTCTAAATAAGTAATTTTAAGCACTTTTTCCGACTGTCTTGTGAGCGGAATATTGCTCAGATTTTTCACGTTGCTGTTGGCCGTACCTTTGGTTACTTGCTCAATGGTTTGCTTGAGTTCTTCGAGTGAAACGCCCATTTTTTTAAGAATGGTAATGGCTACGCCTTCGCCTTCGCGTATCATGCCGAGTAGGAGATGCTCCGTACCGATATAGTCGTGCCCTAAGCGCAAAGCCTCCTCTCTACTCAAGGAAATGACTTCTTTTACGCGGTTTGAAAATTTTGCTTCCATAGTATATTGGATAAGGCTTGTATAAGTTCTTGTAGAAATGAGTTTTTACTTTTCGACTTTCTGTTGGTGCTCTGAAGGCTCTAAACAGGCGTTTGTTTGATTATAACACTTCATGGTTGAATTATGTTAAAGGTAGTTTAATTTTTTATAATTCTCAAAAATATTTTTGAAAATGTTAGCCGGCAGGGTGTAATGATTGCTTCAAAATAAAGGGGGCATTGCTTCCTTCGCAGAAGAGCAAATCAAGGATGCTCAAGTTAGGGGCAAAAGCATTGCCAAAGTGTTGCAAGTAGGGCTTTGGCTGGTAAAGGCTGTTATTTTGGCTGCTTTTTTTGGGATGTACTTCTGAGCGTGCATCTGCACAAGCAAAAGTGTCAGGCTTTTTTGTCATATCCCAGTATTCATCTGTCAGGCTTATTGATTTGGGCAGGCGCAGCCAATCCAAGCATTGTAAAATCAAAGGATAGGTAAAATCTATAAGAAATATGGGTTTTTTTTGGAAAGCCAATTGTAAGAAATCAGCATAGTATTCAAAAAAAGGGGCTTTGCCATAAGCAGAGCACAAGCTGCGCCAGTGCACTTGCTGCCAAGCTTGGCGGGCATCAATTTTTACATCTTTGAAAAGCTGCTTGGAGTTGGCACGCAACACCGGAATACTAAGTGCCTTCGTACCTTGGGCAGTATTGATGTGGCAGCGATTGCGGTAGCTCTGCTTCTGAAAGTGCTCGTATTGCTCCAAAAATATTTGTTCATAGCACAGGAAATACAAAAAGTATTCGATAGGAGGGAAGTACTGTAAGTCGAGGATAACGCACTTGGGCTGCATCATAAAGTAGTGATTTTGCGGTAAAGATGAAGAAAAAGACAGATTAGAAAAAATAAGCTGCTGAAAATCTGAACTTCTGTTTATTTTTCATATATTTGCAGCCCCATTAGGATAGACGGGTTCTATCGTTTTCATTCTAAACAAAATACAATAATGGCAGTAAAAATCAGATTAGCGCGTCGTGGACGCAAGAAAAAAGCCCTCTTCGATATCGTTGTGGCAGATGCTCGTTCTCCTCGTGATGGACGTTTTATCGAGAAACTCGGTACTTACAACCCTAATACCAACCCCGCTAGCATCAGTTTTGATGACAGCAGAGCTTTCTATTGGGTAATGAACGGTGCCATTCCTACCGACACCGTAAAGGCGATGCTTTCTTACAAAGGTGTATTGTACAAAAAACACCTCCAAATTGGTGTAATTAAAGGTGCGCTTACCCAAGAGCAAGCCGATGCCAAATTTGAAGCATGGCAAGCTTCCAAAGAATCGAAGATTCAAGGAAAAGTAGAAAACCTTGCCAAAGTGAAAGCTGATGCCGCCAAGGCGAAGTTTGAAGCAGAAGCCAAGGTGAAAGAAGCCAGAGCCAAAGCATTGGCAGACAAGAAAGTGGTAGAAGAGGCTCCTGAACAAGCCCCTGAAGCAGAAGCCAGCGAGGAAGCTCCCGTAGCCAATCCTGAAGAAAATAGCGCAGAATAAGCGCATAGCTTTTCCTGTCGGAAAGTCATCTGTAATTAGCCTTGGCTAAACCGACAGATGACTTTCGGCTTTATAGCAAGAAATAAATAAGGAAAATCCAAGAAAATGAATAAAAAAGATTGTTTTGAACTGGGCTACATCACCAAAACCCATGGCATCAAGGGCGAGGTATCTGTCTATCTTGATGTAGATGAGCCGCTCGAATATGCCGATTTGGAGGGCGTATGGATAGAGGTAAAGAAGGTGCTCACGCCTTTTATTATAGACCGAGTAAATGTATTGCCCAACAAGAAAAATACCGCCTTGGTGAAGTTTCAGGGTATAGACAGCATCGAGCAGGCACAAACACTCCTCAAAACCACCCTCTACCTCCCACTCACAGAGCTGCCCTCGCTCAACGATAAGCAATTCTACTACCACGAAATCATCGGCTTTGAGGCCGTGGACGAGCGCTACGGTGCTTTGGGCAAAATAGCCAATGTATATGATTTTACGCAAAATACGCTGTTGGCTATTACGCATCAAGGCAAGGAAGTATTGGTACCTATCAATGACCAAACCATCGTGCGGGTAAGTAGAGAAGAAGAAAAACTTTTGCTTAATATTCCTGATGGTCTTTTAGAAATCTATCTCTAAGTACAAATCATGCGCATAGACATTATCTCGGCAGTGCCCTCGCTCTTAGACAGCTTCTTTGCTCATTCTATCCTGCAAAGGGCACAAGAAAAAGGCTTGGTACAGGTGCAAGTACACGACCTCCGCGCTTATGGCCTCGGCAAAAATCGTCAAATAGACGATTACGCTTTTGGCGGTGGCGCGGGCATGGTACTCATGATAGAGCCTATTGCCAGATGTATAGAGGCACTCCGCCAAGAGCGCCTCTACGACGAGATTATCTATATGACTCCCGACGGGGAGCGCTTTGAACAAAAAACCGCCAACCGCCTCTCGCTCCAACAAAATCTCATAATTCTTTGTGGGCACTACAAAGGTGTAGATGAGCGGGTACGCGAGCATTTTATCACCAAAGAAATCAGTATCGGCGACTATGTACTCTCTGGCGGGGAAATTGCCGCTGCTGCCGTAGCCGATGCCGTGATTCGCCTGCTACCCGGCGTGCTGAACGACGAAACCTCGGCACTCACCGACTCCTTTCAAGACCAACTCCTTGCCCCACCAGTATATACGCGCCCCGAGCGCTACACCGAATGGCCTGTGCCTGAGGTATTGCTTTCGGGCAATCACCGCCTTATTGAAGAGTGGCGCTTTCAGCAATCGTTGGCACGCACTGCCCAGCGTCGCCCCGATTTGCTCAAGGGCTGGGAGTAAGGGCTGTAGGCTACAAGAAAAAACAATAATAGTATCACCAAAAGCAATAAACTTTTTAGGGCGAAAATATTTTATGTATTTGTAAGTTTATTTCAGTTCAAAAATATTTTTTATGCTACGTAACATCAAAAAAGTCCACAAAGCGGCTTACCATCCTATTGCCGACCTGATTACCTACTCGCCGCTGCCCAGCCGAGAGCTGCCCCAAATAGACCCCTTCTTGTTTCTGAACCACCACGGCCACCAAGTCTATCCTGCCCACAACCACGGCTTGCCCTTCGGGCCGCATCCGCACCGAGGCATGGAAACGGTTACTTTTATTATCGAAGGCGATATTATGCACCAAGACTCCCAAGGCTATGAGAGCGTGATTCGGGCGGGAGGCGTACAGTGGATGACTGCCGGAAGTGGTCTGATACATGCCGAGGTGTCGTCGGAGGCTTTTAAGCGCGAAGGCGGCGAGCTGGAGATTTTACAACTTTGGCTCAACTTGCCCGCCCGCCTCAAAATGACAGCACCGGGCTATCGAGGCCTCCAAAAAGAGGATATTCCCACAATCGCTTTGGGCGAAGGCGCAAGTATGCAGCTCATAGCAGGCGATTGGCAGGGGCAGAAGGGTGCTTTTGAACCGCTTACCGAGGTGTTTATGAGTGTGTTGCACTTAGAGAAAGGCACAA
Organism: Thermonemataceae bacterium; assembly: GCA_036788275.1. GTDB lineage: Bacteria > Bacteroidota > Bacteroidia > Cytophagales > Thermonemataceae > DAIQNQ01. Next base: position 330 of record DAIQNQ010000131.1, on the reverse strand, counting down.
GCTGGCAGAGCCAAGTGGCTGCCGAGCGCAATATTTTCTTGTATGTGGTGCGTGGCCAAGTGGCTGTAAACGGGCAGTCGGTAGCTTTCAGAAACTTGATAGAGTTTGACAATATCGGCGAGACGCTGCAAATAGAGGCCGAAGAAAAATCGCTCTTGCTCTTTGGGCACGCATTGCCCTACCAAGAGCCTGTGGTGGCACAAGGACCTTTTGTGATGAACAGCCTCGAAGAAATCCACCAAGCCTACGAAGATTACCGCCGCGGCAAGTTTGGTGTGTGGAAAGGATAGAGTCAGGAGTTTTACAAAGAAAAGCTCTCAAGATTTCAAA
>DAIQNQ010000130.1:5856-8404 GCA_036788275.1 Thermonemataceae bacterium | reverse complement strand
GCACTGCGCCCTGCCTCGTGGCCAATCGCCCTGAGCACATGCGAGCCCAGCTCCGAGCCACTGGAGCAAGCGCTGCCTCCCGAGGCAGAGATATTTTTCAGGTCTAAGTTGAAGAGCAGCATGTCGCTGTCGTCGCTGGGGGGCAAGCTCACACTCAGTACTGTATAAAGGCTTTTTGCCAAATCGCCGCTCAGACCATTCCAGCGCACATCGCTTATTTTTTCTTGCAAAGATGCTATCATCAAGGCTTTCAGTTGGCCGATATGCTGCTGGTGGCCGCCCATATCCTCATAAGCCAGCTCCAAAGCCTTGGCCAAGCCCACAATGCCGACCACATTCTCCGTACCGCCGCGCATACCGCGCTCTTGCGAGCCTCCCGTGATACAAGGCCTTAGCTTCGCTTTGGCATTCATGTACAAAAAGCCAATGCCCTTAGGGCCGTGAAACTTATGGGCAGCCCCCACCAAGTAATCGGCTTTCAGGCTGCGGGTATCGTGGACATAGTGCCCCATGGTTTGCACCGTATCGCTATGAAAATAAGCCCCATAATGCTTGCATATCTCGGCAATTTCTTCGATAGGCTGGAGGTTGCCGATTTCGTTGTTGCCGTGCATAAGCGATACGATGGCAGGCCCATTTTTTTCCAATAATTGTTTGAGCTCTTCGAGCGAAATACGCCCTTGGGCATCTACTTTCAGTTTGCTGAGTTGCACCTTGCCCGCCTTTTCCAAATCCTCCAAAGTATGCAATACCGCGTGGTGCTCGGTGGGGCTGCTGATGGCGTGGCGCAGGCCGAAGCACTCTACCGCACCGCGCAGGGCATAATTGTCGGCCTCAGTACCACCCGAAGTAAACACAATCTCCGAAGGGCTGCAATGCAGCAGTTCGGCCACGGTTTTGCGGGCTTTTTCGATGGCCGAGCGCACCTGCCGCCCGTGCCAATGGGTAGAGGAGGGATTGCCAAAAGAATGCTCCAAAAAAGGCAACATAGCGGCCAATACCTGTGGGTCGAGTGGGGTAGTGGCGGCATTGTCTAAGTAGATGCGGGCTGGGGTCGTCATAAGTCGAAAAAATTATTTGTAAATCATCACTTCTATCTTGCCATCTTCTGTAATGTAGCCTCGGTACATGCCTTCGGTATTGAAGGGCATGGCTACTTGTCCTTGGGCATCGAGGGCAATCACACCCCCAGAGCCGCCCAAGCGCCCCACCTTGTTGATGACCTCTTGGGCGGCCTCTTGCAAAGGCATTTGCTTATAAGCTACCAAAGCGGCGATGTCGTGGGCTACCGCCAAGCGGATAAAGTACTCGCCCCAGCCCGTAGCCGACACGGCACAGGAGCTATTGTCGGCATAAGTGCCTGCCCCGATGATGGGCGCATCGCCTACACGTCCGAAGCGCTTGTTCATCATGCCTCCCGTAGAAGTACCTGCAGCCAAGTTGCCGGCTTGGTCCAAGGCCACACAGCCTACGGTGCCAAATTTCTTATCAGGTTCGGGCAGGGCAGAGGCCTTGCCTTTGGGTTTTTCATTTTTGCCTTTTTCTTTTTGCTTCATGCGCTCCCATTGGCCGCGGCGCTCCTCGGTAATAAAGTAGGCGGGCTTTACAAATTCAATATCGGCAAAGGATTTGGCAAATTTTTCAGCTCCCGGGCCAATCATCATCACATGTTCCGACTTTTCCATCACGCGGCGCGCCGTAACAATCGGGTTTTTGAGCGTGCTCACACCTGCAATCGAACCTGCGGCCAAGGTCTTGCCATCCATAATAGAGGCATCTAATTCGGCTTTGCCTTCGCTAGTAAGTACCGCGCCTTTTCCGGCATTAAAGAGGGGAGAATCTTCGAGGATTTTGATGGTGGCTTCTACGGCATCGAGGCTGCTGCCACCTTTTTGGAGAATCCGATAGCCTTCTTGGAGGGCTTGGCTGAGGGCTTCGGTATAAGCTTTTTCTTTTTCGGGGCTCATTTGAGATTTCAGGATGGTGCCTGCGCCCCCGTGAATGGCCAACACGACTTTGGGCTTTTGCTGTGCCGACAGCTCAGGACTGCTCAGGCAACAACAACAAAATAAAAGCAATAAAAAACGCATAATAAGCTTGATTTATAGAGTAAAGAATGATTTTTTCAGCAAAAACAAGAACGATAAGATAGAGGATGAAAATTGACCACAAAGCTACGAATTTTTGAAAAATATCGTAAATTGAGGCCATAAAATTAAAAACACAAAAGCAATATGGACACCAATCACCCTTCTTTTGAGCAAGAACAAAAAGCCTTGCAGACACATATTACGGCCTTGCGTGCAGTTTTAGCGCCTTACTTGCACGAGCGCGGACGCAATTTCTCTTCCGAGCAATTGGTAGAACTGATGGTGGCTGCCCCCGTGGCCTTGGCCATCGCCTTCGATGGGGAGATAGACAGCTTCGAGCTGGAGGTATTGGCACACAGCGTGCGTTTTGCACATCGTTTTTTTGAAGAGCAGCTCAACGAAGAAAGCCAAACTTTTTTCAGACATCTGGCCGAGCCCGACGAGCGTGTACGCAGCCA
>DAIQNQ010000130.1:0-5756 GCA_036788275.1 Thermonemataceae bacterium | reverse complement strand
TAAAATCTTCGACCTGCAATGAATAGAGGCGGACTTCGGTCCGGCGGTGATTAAATAGTTTTGAGTATATGAAAACAGATGTGTTGATTATCGGTGCCGGCTTGGCCGGACTTAGCGCTGCGGTGTATCTGCACCGCCAAGGCAAAACAGTACGTATCTTAGAGGCCAGCGAGCGTGCCGGAGGACGTGTAAAAACCGACCTGCACGAGGGCTTTCGCTTAGACCGAGGCTTTCAGGTATTGCTCACGGCCTATCCCGAGGCCAAGGCCTTGCTCAACTACGAGCAGCTACGTTTGCAAAAGTTCTTGCCCGGTGCGCAGGTCTTGTACGATGGAGGCAGCTTCGAGATTGCCGACCCTCTCCGCCGACCCAGCGCCTTATTTTCTACGCTTTTTGCGCCCGTAGGCACTTGGGGCGACAAGTTTCGCACGCTGTCGCTCAAGCAGCGTTGGGAGAAGCAATCTGTCGAAAGTTTTTTTAGCCAAAAAGAACAAAGCACCCAAGCACACTTACAAGCCTTGGGCATTGGCGAGCAAATGCAGGAGCGTTTTTATGCCCCTTTTATGAGAGGCATCTTTCTGGAAGACAAGCTCGACACTTCTTGCCGCATGTTCGATTTCGTCATGAAAATGTTTACTGAAGGCGATGCCGCCGTGCCTGCCTTGGGTATGGAGGAAATTCCCAAGCAGCTCTTGGCCATGCTGCCCCCCGATACCCTGCTTTGTGGGCAAGAGGTGCTCAGTATAGAGGGACAAAGGGTACAAACACGCACAGGCGAGCGCTTTGAGGCGGAGCAAATTGTATTGGCTACGCAGGCTTCGGACTGGGCGAGGCAGTACCAGCCCCAACAAAAAACCGCCTTCAACAGTGTAAGCAATGTATATTTTGAGGCAGAAAAAGCACCTCAGCAGAAGCCTCTGGTAGTATTGCAAGCGGCCAAGGGGCGGCGTTGGGTCAATAATTTGGCCGTGATGAGCCAAGTGTCTGCAGCCTATGCGCCTGAGGGCAAGCACTTGATTTCGGTTTCTTGCAATGGCCTTTGGCCGGAGCTTTCCGACGAGGCTTTGGCCAACAATATGAAAGAAGAGCTGCGCCTTGCTTATGGCAGCGAGGTCGAAAAGTGGCGCTTCCTGAAGGCCTATCGCATTGCCTATGCCTTGCCCAATCAAGAGCAAGTATTGCAGACCTTGCCCAAAGAGGCGCTACGCTTGCGCGAAAATCTTTTTGTATGCGGCGACCACCTGCTCCAAGGCTCGCTCAATGCGGCCATGGCTTCGGGGCGCTTGGTGGCAGAGGCGATAGCCACATTATAAAATAAAAAATCTCCTTGAAGCTACTTCAAGGAGATTTTTTATTAGTGATTATATGTTATCGGCGATAGGTTTTGCCCTTGCGGTAATTTTGGCCGTTGCTATTGAGGAAATCAAAAGTATAGCCTACCGAGAGGTTCACTACCAAGTGATTGACAGAAGGGGCGGGGCCTTCGCCTACTGTTTCAAAGCTCGAAAGAATGAAGTATTCGCCACGCAAGCCAAAGTTGAAGCCACTTTCAAACTCATAATGTAAACCCAATACGCCTCCTATATTGAAACGACGCGCTTTGGCAAAGGGGTCGAAGAGGTCGTCGTATTCATCTACGATATTCTCTAAGCGGCGGCGTGCCGTAAGCAGATAAGATACCTGCGGACCGATAAGAATGCTCAGGTTGTCGGTAGCACCCAATTCGGCCAAGAGCGGCAAGCTGAGGTAGGTAAAATTATTTTGAAACTTGGCATCGAAGGGAGGAAAGAATACATTGCGGGTTACGGAGCCAATCTCGGCAATGCTCAACTCCGGTCTCAAATTGAAGCCTTCCGATACAGGAATACGGGCGTACAGAGCAGCCTGATAGCCCAGCTTGTAGCCGGTGGTGATTTCCTCGCCGTTGCCATCTATTACGGAGAATGCTTCAGATTCGCCCAAAAACATAGAGCCAGCCACTCCGGCACGCAGCCCGAAGGTTACCTGGCCGAAGGCACTGAAAGCGCAGCAAAAAAGAGCAGCCAAAAAAGCGTATTTTCTCATCAGTAAAATTATTTTTCGTTTTAAAACTCTTAAAATTAATGCGAATAATTTTCTTTAGCAAGAATCGTTCTGTATTTGTCGAGGAGAAATGATATATTTGCATAAAACCGCCAGTAGTCGCCCCTTACTTATTCATCTAAAAACCTGATTGATATGGCCTTTTTGATTCCTATTTTCGCTCTAATGATTCCCATTTCTGCCATTGTGGGAGGCTATTGGGTAAAGATAAAAAAGATGGAGTTGGAGAAAAACAGCCTCTCGCCCGAAACCACCCAAAAGCTTCAAAGAGTATTGGAGCAAAATGAGCAGCTGCGCCAGCGCGTCGAAAACTTGGAGGCCATCATTACCAGCCTCGACAAAGAGCTGCTGGCCTTGCGCCCCTTGGACGATGCCGCCGAAAACCAACAGAAAGTACAATACATCGTGAACAAACTAAAAAAGCCTTAGCATGCCCCATTGTTCTGCCCAAAGCCTTTGGGAGATTTTTCAACAACACCCCACCATTTCTACCGATACCCGCCGCATTGCGCCCGGCAGCTTATTTTTTGCGCTCAAAGGGCAGCATTTCGACGGCAATCTCTTTGCTGCTGAGGCCTTGGCCAAAGGCGCGGCTTATGCTATTATAGACAATGCCACTCTGATGGCCGATGAGCGCTATTTGCTGGTAGAAGATGTGTTGCAAAGCCTACAAGCTTTAGCGCACCGCTATCGCAGCAGCTTTTCTATTCCCTTTATCGCCATAGGAGGTTCTAATGGTAAAACTACTACCAAGGAACTCATCGCTGCCGTACTCTCGCAAAAATACAAGACCTTTGCCACCCAAGGTAATCTCAATAACCATATCGGCGTGCCACTCACGCTCCTGAGCATTCCGTCGGATACTGAAATGGCCGTGATAGAAATGGGTGCCAATCACCTCGGCGAGTACGAGCAGCTTTGCCAAATAGCGGCCCCCACTCATGGCCTGCTCACCAATATCGGTTTAGACCATCTGGAGGGCTTCGGTAGCTTAGAGGGGGTGGCCGCTGCCAACAGTGAGTTGTATTATTATTTGCTCAAAAACCAAGGGCAGGTCTTTGTCAATACCCTCGAAGAGCATTTGGGGCGTATGGCCGCCCGTTTCGAGAAGCCTATTACCTATCCGCAAGCCCAAGACGACTACTCTGTGCAACTCTTAGAAGCCCAACTCTTTCTGAAAGTGGCTTTTCAGGGCTTGGAGCAGCAGACACAGCTCATCGGCAAGTACAATTTTGCTAATATCGCTACGGCACTTTGTGTGGGAACTCATTTTGGAGTATCGCCCAAGGCTGCTTTGGAGGCCGTAGGCGCTTATGTGCCTGCCAACAATCGCTCGCAATTGGTACAAAAAAATACCAATACCATCATTCTCGATGCCTACAATGCCAATCCCAGCTCTATGGCGCAGGCCATCGAAAGCTTTGCCGCTTTGGAAGCCGACAGCAAAATGGTGATTTTGGGCGATATGTACGAACTGGGAACTTACAGCACCGAGGCGCATCGTGCGCTGGGGACTTTGTTGGCCAAGCAAAACTTTGACAAAGTAGTGCTCTATGGCGAATGGGTGAAAGAAGCCCTGCTTGATAATCCCAAAGCATATTACTTCAGTGATAAGTTTTCTTTGCATAATTGGCTGAAAGACCTTGCCCTGCAAAACACAAACATCCTAATAAAAGGCTCGCGAGGGGTGAAGCTGGAGAGTGTGTTGGATTTTATTTAATTAAAAAAACGATAAGCGCGGTGTCTGTTGGAGATACCCAAAATAAAGTGGTTTTGTAAAGAAAAGCTCATAAAAACCACCCCTAACCCTTCTTTGTGAAGGAGGGGGATTTAAAACCAAATAATTTTTTAGGATAATTTTTTTCTAAGCTGAGTGGGTTACTTTCCCCCAAAATAGACATCAAGGCTGTATGTAAGTTTTAAAGCACATTCTCAAAGAACACACATGGCAGCCCGACACATAGATTTATTTCAAAAGTTGGATATGAAACAAGGCAGTCCTGTGGCAAGTTATAGTGATGAAGACCTGATACAAGGCATACGCAATAATGACCAGCGTTTTTTGGGGATTGTGTATAAGCGCAATTTTCAACCTATTTTGCATTTTGTGCTCCAAAACAATGGCAGCGAGCAAGAGGCCAAGGATATTTATCAGGAAGCAGTGATGATTTTCTATGAGAAACTCCAGCAAGAAAATTTTCTGCTCACCTGCCAAATTAAAACCTTCATCTACTCTATCTGTCGCCGCCTTTGGCTCAAGCGCCTCCGCGAAAAGGGAAGGGTAGTAGGCAAAATAGACGACCACGAGGAGTTCTTGATTTTTGAAGAAGAGCATACCGATATTGAAGAAAAAGAGCAGCAATTTGCCCAAATGACCGCTTCCTTAGAGCAACTCGGCGAGCCTTGCAGTACGATTCTGAAAGATTATTATATGGAGGAATATTCGATGCAGCAGATAGCCGAAAAAATGGGTTATACTAATGCCGACAATGCCAAAAATCAAAAATACAAGTGCTTGATGCGCCTAAAAAAGATATTCTTTAAGACGGAAAGCCTTACAAATCATTAAAATATTAAAGCCTTAGCGCCATGAGTTTTGTTGAGAAGTACGAACAAATAGAACGCTATCTGCAAGGAGCCCTGAGCTTTGCAGAGCGAGAAGCCTTTGAGCAAAAACTTAGGCAAGAGCCTGCTTTCCAAAAAGAAGTAGAAACGCAGCGCCTCCTGATAGAAAGCCTCCAACAACACGGCAAAAGGCTGAAGCTCAAAGAACAGATGGAACATTTTCATCAAGAAATGCAAGCAGAGCAGCCTTCCCTACGCAAAAAGACCCGTTTACAGCTTGCTTGGCAACGTTATGCCCCTATGCTCGCTGTGGCTGCTTCGCTGGCGCTCATAGTGGTTTCGACGATGCTCTGGAACATCAAAAACCTCAATAGCCTCGAAAATCAGCAAATTTCTTATTACAAGGCTCTCAAAAAAGATTTGGACAAAGTAAAAGAAACCCAAAAAGACTTGGCTGCCCAGCAGCAAGCCGTAGTGCAAGAAAGATTGCCCAAAACACCCGCCAACTACACGGCTACGGCCTTTGCCATCAGCCGCGAAGGCTGGTTGGTAACCAACTACCACGTAGTGCGCGATGCCCGCCTGCTGCTTGTAGAGGCCAAAGCAGAAGCCAATGCGCCACAACTACAAGTGGAGGTGATTTATAAAGACGAAGCTCACGATTTGGCTATCTTGCGTATTATGGACTCAAGCTTTGTTTCATTCAAGAATATCCCTTTTACATTGCGTACGGAAGTGGCCGACTTGGGCGAAGAAGTATTTACGCTGGCTTACCCCCGCGAAGACTTGGTGTATGGGCAGGGCAGCATCAGTTCCAAAACAGGTTTTGAGGGTGATACGGTGGCCTATCAAGTGTCTATCCCCGTAAATCCCGGCAATAGTGGCAGCCCGCTGCTTGATGAAAAGGGGAATCTGATTGGCATTATCTCTGGCAAAAGTACCGCCGAAGAAGGTGCGACCTACGCTATCAAAGCCAAATATATACAAGCACTTTTGGAGCGTATCAGCCAAGAAAATACCGAAAAGAGCTTTGTTTTTTCACGCTTCAACCAAATCCAATACCTCAAAAGACCGCAGCAAATCAAACAACTGCAAGGCTATATTTTTGA
>DAIQNQ010000129.1:2528-8434 GCA_036788275.1 Thermonemataceae bacterium | reverse complement strand
AAAAGGATAGCAAAACGCTATCCTTTTTTTATTTTTGTAGCTCACAAGCCCCTTGCCATGGAATACCACGTACCCGTACTCAGAGACGAATGCATAGAATACCTCATTACCGACCCCTCCGGCGTTTATCTCGACCTCACCTTTGGTGGTGGTGGCCATAGCCGGGCGCTGCTCGCCAAGCTCAGCCCGCAAGGCAGGCTCTTTGGCTTCGACCAAGATGCCGAAGCGGCAGCCAATGCCATAGCACTACAAGCAGATGAGCGATTTACCTTGGTAGCGGCCAATTTTAGATACCTTGTTCGCTATCTCAAGATGTATAAAGTAGAAAAAGTGCATGGTATTTTGGCTGATTTGGGCATTTCCTCGCACCAAATAGATACCCCCGAAAGAGGCTTCTCCATCCGTTTTGAAGGGCCTTTGGATATGCGTATGAACCAGCAGAGTAGCTTTTCGGCTGCCGAGCTGCTCCAAAACTACTCCGAACAAGAGCTGCATCGGATTTTGGGTATGTATGGGGAGGTAAAAAATGCTCGTACTGTGGCCGCTGCTTTGGTAAAAGCACGTATTAAGCAGCCGCTTAGCACTGTACAAGAGCTCAAACAAATTTTGACTCCTTTTGCCCCTCGCGGCGCAGAGCATAAGTATATGGCGCAGGTATTTCAGGCTTTGCGCATCGAAGTAAACCAAGAAATGCAGGCCTTGGAAGAGATGCTCCAACAAAGTGCCGACTTGCTCCTGCCCGGTGGCAGGCTGGTGGTGCTCTCGTATCACTCGCTGGAAGACCGCTTGGTGAAGAATTTTATGCAAAAAGGGAAATTCTATGGGGAAGTAGAAAAAGACCTCTACGGCCACGACCTCAAGCCTCTACACATGCTTACCAAAAAGCCGCTTATACCCTCGGAGGCTGAAATTGCACAAAACTCCCGCGCACGCAGTGCCAAGCTGCGGGTGGCAGAGCGCTGCTAAGCTCTGCCCAAAAGCTTGTATTTCTTGTTTTTTATATACAATTTTACGTGTCAATCGCTTAAAAGCATTTGCCTATGCTCGAAAATACCTATAAGCATCCTACCGGAGAAGCAGAGCCTGAAAAGACCCATTCCCGAAAAAGTATTTTTACTTTTGTGGACAGCTTTCTGAATCTCAACTTTTTAATAGATACCAAAAGACCCGTAAATTATATTCCCTATCTGCTGTTCACCACCTTGATAGGCGTGTTTTATATTGGGAATACTCACTATGCTGAAAAAGGGCATAAAAAACTCATACAGCTGGAGCGCGAAGTAGGCGATTTGCGTACCGAATACACCACCCTCAAGGCAGAATATATGTTTTTTAGCAAGCAGTCGGAGGTTGTAAAAAGAGCCGAAAAATTAGGCCTGCAAGAAACTACTACACCACCTATGCAGATTAAAGTAAAAAAATAGAAATATTGACTTATCCTTAGCAGCAAGCAGCCTTGAACATCAAGCGGTCTATATTACTCAGAGTGCGGCTCGCCTTCTTGTTGGTGGCCTTTGTAGCTTTGGCTGTAATAGCCAAAATAGGGCAAATACAATTTGTAGAAGGGGATAAATGGCGTAAAAAAGCCGAGCAACGCGATGTGCAATTCAAAATTATCAAAGCCAAAAGAGGCAGTATTTTTGGAGAAGAAGGCACACTCTTGGCCACCTCGCTGCCTTTTTACAGAGTGGCCATAGACCCTACGGCTCCCAAAGAGGCACTTTTTGAAGAAGGGCTTGACTCGCTGAGTTTGGAGCTTGCCAAAGTATTTAAAAAATATGCCGCTCCTGAATACAAAAAGATGCTGCGCGATGCCCGTAATAATAAAAAAAGGTACTTTCCGCTTTCCAACGAACATGTGGATTACCGCACCAAAAAGCATCTCGAAACACTCCCCATCTTGCGTGAGGGGAAGTTTAGAGGAGGGGCAATTTTTGAAGTAGAAAATCGCCGCTTTATGCCTTTCAATCAATTGGCAGCCCGTACCGTCGGTTATACCAACCAAGAAAGCAACCTCGGTGTAGTAGGTTTGGAGTACAGTTTTGATAAATATCTGGCCGGAAAAAATGGGCAGGCGCTCTTCCAAAATATGGGAGGAGGGCTATGGAAGCCCCTCAGCGATGGCTCCAATGTAGTACCTGAAGATGGCCTCGACGTAGTCAGCACCATTGATATCAACGTGCAAGACGTAGCCCAAAGTGCCCTCCAAGAGGCGATGGAAGCCAATGATGCCGACTTTGGCTGTGCCATCGTAATGGAGGTAAAAACAGGAGAAATCAAGGCAATGGCCAATCTGGGAAAGATAAAAGAGGGCCTTTATACCGAAAACTACAACTATGCCATTGGCGACAGGGGCAGTACCGACCCGGGCTCGGTATTCAAGCTGGCTTCTTTTATGGCACTGCTCGAAGACAAAAAAATCACCCTCGACCAACAAGTAGAAACAGGCAACGGGCAGTACAAATTCTACTCCACCGTCCTCAACGACCCCAAGCCCTTGGGCACTATCACTGCCCGCGAGGCTTTTGAGCAATCTTCCAGTATTGGTACCGCCCGCTTGGTGCAAGAGGCTTTTAGGTCTTCGCCACAGCGCTTTATCAACTTTTTACATCAATTTGGGCTTTCTACACCCCTGCACTTTCAGCTCATCGGTGGGACAAATCCATACATCAAAAATACCAACGACCCTACTTGGAGCATTATCTCCCTGCCTTGGATGTCTATTGGCTACGAAACCAAAATCTCTCCCCTGCAAATGTTGGTGTTTTATAACAGTGTGGCCAATAAGGGCAAAATGATACAACCCCTGATTGTAAGAGAAATCAAAAGAGGCGATAAAGTGGTAGAGCGCTTTGAGGCAGTGGTGCTGCGCGATAAAATTTGCTCTGATGCTACCTTAGAACAAGTAAATGACTTGCTCAAGGGCGTGGTGCAGCGCGGTACGGCACGTGCCATCAGAAATAAAAACTATGAGATTGCCGGAAAGACCAGTACCTCGCAGAAGTTTAAAAATGGCAAATACGTCAAAGCCTACCATACGGCTTTTGCAGGCTATTTTCCTGCTGATGCACCCAAATACAGTTGTATCGTGATTATAGACCACCCCAAGGGCGACAAACAGTTTGGGGGCGATGTGGCTGCTCCCGTGTTCAAGGCCATTGCCGACAAGCTCTATGCCCAAGACCTGAGCATGCAAGCGCCGCCTGAAGTGCTCGAGAAGCCCGAAAAAATCACTTTTGTACCTTACAAAGCCAAAGGTACTTGGCAAGACCTGCGTACTATCAGCAACTTTTTGGAGATAGAACAACAAGCCTCCGCGCTGCCTGCCGAAGCCGTATGGGTAGAAGGCCGTAAAAAAATGGACAATACCCTCGAATGGACACAATGGCCTCTCAGCAATACCACCATGCCTGATGTGCGTGGATTGAGCCTGAAAGATGCCCTCTTCATCCTCGAAAACAATGGCCTCAAGGTGAGTTTTGAGGGGAGAGGCAAGGTCAAAACACAGTCTATCAGGCCGCAAAGCACTTTCCGACGAGGAGCAAGAATAACACTTCAATTAGAATAAAATATTCAATTTTCCTAAACTATGATCAAACCCCTTCGCCCCTTAGTACTTTTGGTATATGTGGGCTTGCTTATCGCCTTGGTGATGTATGTAGTACCCGAAGAGTGGCAGCTTTCCAAAGAAGTGAAGCTGAAGTTTTTTACTTATCAGACGGTATTTGGTGCCGAGGAGCCCATCGCCTACAAAGATATTGCCTCGCTGAAGGATAATTTTGACCCGGCAAAAAGAGAAAAAGCAGTGGCCGAAAGTAAAGGCGATAGCTTGCCTGCACCTGACTCTGTGCGTGCCCAGAAGTTTGATGCATCGGTGTATGCGCGCGATACCTTGTACCAGCGTATCAAGATTTTCTATCCCGAAAACCAAGACACAGCGCTCTTTGCTTTCTTGGAATCTTTGTACCAATTAGACCAAGCCCGCAACCCCAAACACGAACTCGTGCGCGTACTGCACTTTGGCGACTCGCAGCTCGAAGGCGACCGGATGACGATGTTCTTGCGCAACCGCTTCCAAGAGAAGTTTGGGGGCTGTGGAGCAGGCTTGCAAGGGCTGAACAACAGCGCCAATTCCAAAATCTCTATTGCCCAGAAAAACGATAAACGCTGGCAGATTTACCCTGTTTTTGGCAAAGCTTATAGCAAAAAGCTTGGAGGCTATTTTGGTCTTTTGGGTAATTTGTACAAATGGGGCAATGTAGCCGACAGTACCGGGCAAATGCTCCGCTCGCAGGCTTCGGCTACCTACTTCCGCTCAGGGGCGGCCAATCTCAAAGACCAAAAGGCCGATAATATCAAAATCCTCTACCGCACGCCCCAAGCCCCTTGCAAGATTACCGTAAAGCAAGACGGGGCAATATTGGAACAAGAAGAGCTGGAGCGCTCCGAGGAGTTCTCGGTGCATCAGGTGGCTTTGCAAGGAGATTTCAACCAAGTACAAGTACAGTTTGAGGCCGCTCAAAGCCCCGAAGTGTATGGAATTACTTTCGACTGCCAAGAGGGCATCACCTTCGACAATGTGCCTATCAGAGGAAGCTCCGGCTTGGAATTTACCAAAATCAATGAAAAACACTTCCGCAAGCAAGTCCGCGACCTCAATGTGCGCTTGGCCATTGTGCAGTTTGGGGTAAATGTGGACCAAAAGCTCAGCGATTATACCTTTTACGAAAATGCCCTCTATGCCCAGCTCCGCTACCTCAAAAGCCTTTCGCCACGGCTCTCGATATTGGTTATTGGCACTTCCGACCGCTCCTACAACAAGGCGGGTAGCTACGTATCTTATGCCGGTGTAAGCAAAATACGCGATGCCCAGCGCAATGCGGCCTTTCGTGCAGGCTGTGCTTTTTGGGATTTGTATGAGGTAATGGGCGGCGAAAACTCTATGCCCAGTTGGGTATTCAACAAGCCTCCTTTGGCCGAAAAAGACTTCACCCATTTTACCTTCAAAGGGGCAGGTATTGTAGGAGAAATGCTCTACGAAGCCCTGATGTACGAATACGAGAAATACAAAAGAATGAAAGCACAATGAGGCGATATGCGATGGCAGCCTTGCTGCTGCTGCTCTTGGGGGATTGTCAGCCGCCGGCACCGGAGCAAGCAGCTGCCCGAATAGCAGCTTTGTTGTGGCAAGAAGACGACGAAGAACTGTATCCATTTGTAAAAAAAGAAGCCAATCGCATTGTACAAACAGACAGCCTTGCAATGGTAAGTTTCCGCAAAGCCATGCAAGACTTGGTAGCTCGCCGCCGCAAAAAGGTGAAAGTTGTACATATCGGCGACTCCCATATCCAGTCCGATTTCTTTTCGGGACAAGTACGTAAGCGCTTCCAACAGATAGACAGTATTGGCAATGGAGGTCGCGGCTATCTTTTTCCTTGTGCCCTTGCCCAAGCAGGCAACGACCCCTTCACCGTAAAAACCCTGAAAAAAGGCGCTTGGGAAGGCTGCCGCAATATCCAAAAGAGCAAGGAATGCGATTGGGGCATTGCCGGAATGACCGCCACTACTAGCGATGAGCAGGCCAGCTTTGAGCTACAACCTTATGCCAATGGTGTGGCCGGAGGCTATACCAGTACCAAGGTGAAACTCTATTATCCTACCGACCAAGCCGACTACTTTGCCGTAAGGCTCTGGACGGGGCAGTTTTTTCTCTCCCCGCATCGCCTCTACCGCGAGGGCTATGCAGAGTTTTTGCTGCCGCTCGAAATCAGAAAAGTGGGTATCACCATGCAGCGACAGTCTTTGGCACAAAACTATTTCAGCTTTTCGGGTATCAGCCTCGAAAACGAGCATCACGGTCTTATTTACAGCGCTGCCGGCGTAAATGGAGCGAAGGTAAGCTCTTT
>DAIQNQ010000129.1:0-2428 GCA_036788275.1 Thermonemataceae bacterium | reverse complement strand
CACATTGCCGAAGTACAAAAAATCTTGCTGCGCTTGGCCAAAGAAGAACAACTCGGCTTTTGGCCGCTCTACGACATCATGGGAGGTTTTAAATCTATCGAAAAATGGCAAAAAACTGCTCTGGCTACCGCAGATGGCGTACATTTTACCCGAAAAGGTTATTATCTGCAAGGCGACCTGCTTTTTGAAGCATTGATGAAGGCTTGTTGGTGATTTTGGGTAAAAAATGTATTTTTATGTCCAAACATTGCTGCCATGATACAAGCCCCCAAAACACGCACCGCCTTCCAAGAGGCTATCTTGCAGGGAATCCCCAACGAGTTGCCTCCAGTCAAAGCTTTTGACCCGGCGGTCAATCACGCCCCCAAAAGAAAAGCCATCTTGTCGGAAGAAGAGCAAAAGCTGGCACTCCGCAATGCCCTGCGCTATTTTCCTGCCCGCCACCATGCCACATTGGCCAAGGAGTTTTTGGAAGAGCTGCATACCTACGGGCGCATCTATATGTACCGTTTCCGTCCCGACTATGCCATGTATGCCCGCCCCATAAATGAGTATCCGCATCGCTCTGTGCAGGCGGCGGCCATTATGCTCATGATTCAGAACAATTTAGACCCTGCCGTGGCGCAGCACCCCCACGAGCTGATTACCTATGGAGGCAATGGCGCGGTATTTCAGAACTGGGCGCAATACCTGCTCACCATGCAATATCTGGCAGAAATGACCGACGAGCAGACCCTCGTGATGTACTCCGGCCACCCGATGGGGCTTTTTCCTTCGCATCGCGAAGCCCCTCGTGTGGTAGTTACCAATGGCATGATGATTCCCAACTACTCGAAGCCCGACGACTGGGAGCGCTTCAATGCCTTGGGCGTAACGCAATACGGCCAAATGACCGCCGGCTCTTATATGTACATAGGCCCACAAGGCATTGTACACGGTACTACCATCACCGTACTCAATGCCCTGCGCAAAGTGGCTGCCTCGCAAAGCCCTGAAGTAGCCAAGGGCAAACTCTTCCTCACTTCGGGCTTGGGCGGTATGAGCGGTGCGCAACCCAAAGCCGGAAACATTGCGGGTTGTATTACAGTGGTGGCTGAGGTGAATCCCAAGCCCCTGCAAACGCGTTTTGAGCAGGGTTGGGTAGATGAAGTATTTGAAGATTTAGACTTGCTGACGGCAAGGGTGCGAAGTGCCCAAGCAAAGCAGGAAGCAGTATCATTGGCCTATTTGGGCAATGTGATAGAAGTTTGGGAAAAATTTGACCAAGAAAATATTTATGTGGACATCGGCTCCGACCAAAGCTCTCTGCACAATCCCTTCGCCGGAGGCTACTATCCCGTAGGCCTGAGCTATGAGGAGGCCAACGCCCTGATGGCCACGCAGCCTGAGGTCTTTAAAGAAAAAGTACAGGCTTCTTTGCGTCGCCATGCGGCGGCTATTCGCAAGCATAGCGAGCGAGGTACTTACTTTTTCGACTATGGCAATGCTTTCTTGCTGGAAGCCTCGCGGGCAGGAGCTGATGTAGCAGGAGAGGGCACAAGGGAGTTTTGTTATCCTTCATATATCCAAGACATCTTAGGGCCGATGTGCTTCGACTATGGCTTTGGGCCTTTTCGTTGGGTATGTGCCAGTGGCGATGCTACTGACTTGGCGCTCACAGATGCCTTGGCCGAGGAGGTATTGCAGGAATTGTACCGCGAAGCGCCTGCTGAAATTCGACAGCAGCTCGCCGACAATATCCGCTGGATACAAGAGGCGGCCAAAAATCGCTTGGTAGTGGGCTCACAGGCCAGAATTTTGTATGCCGATGCCGAAGGCCGTATCAAAATAGCGCAGGCTTTCAACAAGGCCATCGCCGAAGGCCGCCTCAAAGGAGCGGTGATTTTGGGGCGCGACCACCACGACGTATCGGGGACAGACTCGCCCTACCGCGAAACCTCCAATATTTATGATGGCTCGCGCTTTACGGCGGATATGGCCGTGCAAAACTTTGTAGGCGATGCCTTTCGTGGGGCTACTTGGGTGAGCCTGCACAATGGCGGCGGCGTAGGCTGGGGCGAGGTAATTAATGGGGGCTTTGGCTTGCTGCTCGATGGTAGCCCTGAGGCGCAGCGCCGCTTAGAGCAAATGCTTTTTTGGGATGTAAACAATGGCATTGCCCGCCGTAGTTGGGCACGCAACAAGGAAGCTAATTTTGCCATCAAAAGGGCGATGCAGGCGCAGCCACTCTTAAAAGTACCCTTGCCCGAAGAGGTGGACGACCAACTTTTGGACGATTGCTTTTGAGTAGCTATCCTCAAACAAAAGCCCCGAAGACTTTAGGCATCTTCGGGGCTTTTTGTAGGCAGCGCCGGACTAATTGATTATCAATAAATAAATGCTTTTTTTTATTCTAATGCTGGAAAAAAGAGGTGATGTTTAGATTTTT
>DAIQNQ010000128.1:3975-8497 GCA_036788275.1 Thermonemataceae bacterium | reverse complement strand
GACACCAAACACAAGCACTTTGGCTTGTGGCGGAAAGCCTCTACACAAAAATATAGCTTTTTTGTATTTTTACAAGTAGTTTCCTTCTTTGGCAAATAAGCACAAAGCCAGAAAATTGTCAGGTGGGAAAATACCTGACACGGCAGGGAAAAATCCTAAAGCCGCCACGACTCTTCTGCACAAAAGCCTTATTTTTGCCCACCAAAAGCTAACAATCGCTATGCTGCACCTTCGTAAAGCCCTGGCCGAAGACATTCCTGTTCTCAGCCGCTTGGCTGCCGATACCTTCCGCCAAACCTATGGCGGCTTCGATGCCGAGGCCGATATTGAGGCCTATATCTCCGAACATTTCAATCACGAAACCTTAATACAAGCCATTGCCACACCCCTACACCACTTTTGGCTGGCCTTCGGGCCTGAGGCGCAAGCCCTCGGCTATGCCAAGGCTATTGCCGCACAAAGCCCTTCGCAAAGGCTCTCGGCGGCCAAGGGCTTTCAAATAGAAAAAATATACGTGCGCCAAGAAGCCCAAGGGCTGGGCATCGGGCAGGCGCTGATGCAGCAATGCCTCGCCGAAGCGCAAGCTTGGGCTGCCGAATACCTCTGGCTGGGCGTATGGAAAGACAATCACAAGGCTATTCGCTTTTATGAGCAATGCGGCTTCCATATCGCAGGAAACTACCGCTTTACGATGGGCAGCACCACCTACGAGGAGGATTACTTTATGTTGAAAAATTTAGTATAATTTTTAGAATTATTAATTTTTTTAAATATTTGTTTTACAATTTTTTAATAAATTTTAAAATATAATTTTTCAAATAAACAGCAAAATATTCCCCAAAAACATTGCATTTGTTTCGACTTTGCGTGATATTTGTTTAAGCAAACAACATCAAAAGCTCTATAAGTACAATTTTTAGAATCAATAAAAATCTGTATTTCAATTTTTTGTATATTTTTTTATTAAATCAAATCCTGCTTTAGTCAAATGAATGCTCAACCTCTGCTTCAAGACGTACTCGGCCGCTTTCCTTACTTATGGATAGGCCAAGCCGACCATAGCCACAGCCTTTATGCAGAAGAAATCTGCCAAATGATAGAAGAATCTGCCCGCATCCGCGGCACAGGCATCGCCAAGCGCGACCCTGAGTATATCCGTGCCAAAATGTGGGAAAATAAGGCCATTATCGCCCTCAATGGCTTCGACTTGGTGGGCTTTTGCTATATCGAAACTTGGGAACACGGCAAGTACGTAGCCCACTCCGGCCTGATTGTGAAGGAGGAGTTTCGCAAAGAGGGTTTGGCCAGCAGCATCAAACAGGCGGCCTTTAAGCTTTGCAGAGAGCGCTTTCCCGAAGCAAAGATTTTTGGCATTACCACCAGCCTCGCCGTGATGCGCATCAACACCGCGCTTGGCTACAAACCTGTTACTTTTTCGGAACTTACCGAAGACGAAGCCTTCTGGAAAGGCTGCCGCAGCTGTGTAAACTACGATGTACTCACCCGCACACAGCGCAAACACTGCCTCTGCACGGGCATGCTATTCGACCCGGCCAAAGACCTTTAGCAAAGATACTGCCCTGCGCCTCAGAGCAAGTGTTTTCTGAGATACTTAACCCAAAGAGGTTTTACTGAAAACAATGAAATCAAATCATTAAAAATTAGTGAAATCAATCAAGAAAATCCTGAAAATCACTTCAATCTTGGTATATTTCCTTCCCTTTCAAAATCTTTTCTTATGACACTCTTCGATGTATATCCTCTCTATAACATCACGCCCGTAAAAGCCCAAGGCTGTAGCCTCTGGGACGAGCAGGGACAAGAATACTTAGACCTCTACGGAGGGCATGCCGTCATCTCTATCGGGCACCAGCACCCTCTCTTTGTGGCTGCGCTCCAAGCCCAACTCACACAGCTTTGTTTTTATTCCAATGCCGTACAAAATCCCTTGCAAAAGCAGTTAGCCAAGCGCTTGGGCGAGGTATCCGGCCTTGCAGACTACCAGCTTTTTCTCTGCAATTCGGGGGCTGAAGCCAACGAAAATGCCCTCAAATTGGCTTCCTTCTACACCCAAAAGAAGCGGGTCATCGCCTTCCAAAAGGCTTTTCACGGGCGCACCTCTGCTGCGGTGGCCGCCACCGACAATCCGGCCATTGTAGCGCCCCTCAACAGCGGACACGAGGTGAGCTTTCTTCCTCTCAATGATTTGGAGGCCTTAGAGCAAGCTTTAAAATCCAAAGATGTTTGCACTGTAATTATCGAAGGCATTCAAGGTGTGGGTGGGATTCATTGCCCCGAAGAGACCTTTTTGCAAGGAGCTGCCACACTTTGCAAGCAATACGAGGCACTTTTGATTCTCGATGAGGTACAGTCGGGCTATGGGCGCAGCGGACAGTTTTTTGCTTTTCAGCAGGCAGGCATCCGTCCCGACATTGTGAGCATCGCCAAAGGCATGGGCAATGGCTTTCCGGTAGGGGGTATTTTGGTGGCTGGGGAGCATCCGGCCAAGCACGGCATTTTGGGCAGCACTTTCGGTGGCAATCACTTGGCTTGTGCGGCGGCCTTGGCGGTACTCGAAGTAATAGAAGAAGAAAAGCTAATGGACAATGCGCGGCATATCGGGCAGTTTTTGGCCGATGAACTGGCCACGATGCCTTTGGTAAAAGAGGTACGCGGACGCGGACTGATGCTGGGCATAGAGCTGGAAGTGCCCGTGGCTACGCTGCGCAAGCATTTATTGATGGAGCACAAGATTTTTACAGGCTATGCCGGCACACATACCTTGCGCTTGTTGCCGCCCCTGAGTCTTTCGCTCAGCGAGGCCATTCATTTCTTAAAATGCTACCGCGAGGCGACGGCACTTTGTATGGCGGAGATGTCATAGAAACTTACCAAAGAGCACCCTTCCAAAACCATTGCCCAAGCAAGGAAGTTAGATGATATAGAAAGGGATTTTCTCCATATTTTGAGACAGTTACCAGAAAAAACTGTACTTTTGTAAATCTGTCAGGTTTTTACATACCTGACAGATTTGATGGAATAGTATAATATCAAAGTTTTCACTGTAATTGAAATTTCTATGATTACGCAAGAGCTCACCGAAAAAAATACCTTCAAAAAGAAACAGCAGGCCGATGTATTTGAGTCACCCGATCTCTATCAAATAGATGACCTGCTGAGCGAAGAACACAAGCTGATTCGCAGCACTGTACGCGATTTTGTGAAGAGAGAAATCTCGCCTTATATAGATGATTGGTACGAAAAAAATCACTTCCCCTACGAAATCGTCAGAAAATTCGGCGAGCTGGGTGTTTTCGGACCCACCATTCCCCAAGAATACGGCGCAGGCGGCTTAGACTATATCTCTTATGGCCTGATGATGCAAGAAATCGAAAGAGGCGACTCCGGTATGCGCTCTACGGCTTCGGTGCAAGGCTCTTTGGTAATGTACCCCATCTATGCTTACGGCTCCGAAGAACAAAGAAAGAAGTACTTGCCCAAACTTGCCTCCGGCGAATGGCTGGGCTGCTTTGGCCTTACAGAGCCTGACCACGGCTCGAATCCCAGCGGCATGGTTACCAATATCAAAGATATGGGTGACTACTACCTGCTGAATGGTGCAAAAATGTGGATTTCTAACTCTCCTATGGCCGATGTGGCGGTGGTATGGGCTAAAAACGACGAAGGACGCATCAGAGGGGTGATTGTAGAACGCGGTATGGAGGGCTTCTCTGCACCGGAGATTCACGGAAAATGGTCGCTGCGTGCCAGTGTTACGGGCGAGTTGGTTTTTGACAATGTGAAAATCCCCAAAGAAAATATCCTGCCTAACATAGACGGTCTCCGCGGCCCGATGAGCTGTCTCGACAAAGCCCGCTACGGCATCGCTTGGGGAGCTTTGGGCGCAGCAATGGACTGCTACGATGCTGCCCGCCGCTATGCTGCCGAGCGTATGCAGTTTGGCAAGCCTATCGGCGCTTTTCAGCTTACGCAAAAGAAATTGGCCGAAATGCTCACCGAAATCACCAAAGCGCAGCTGATATGCTGGCGCTTGGGTATGCTGATGAACGAAGGCAAGGCCACTACCGCACAAATCTCTTTGGCCAAACGCAACAGCGTAGAAATCGCTCTCAATATCGCCCGTGAGGCACGCCAAATCCACGGCGGCATGGGCATTACCAGCGAATATTCGATGATGCGCCACATGATGAACTTGGAGTCGGTAGTTACCTACGAAGGTACGCACGACATCCACCTACTCATTTTGGGAGCTGAGATTACAGGTATTCCGGCTTTCAAATAAGCACCTGCTTTATTCCAAAGCACTGTTTCCCTCAGGAGGCAGTGCTTTTTTTTGCTGGTAGGCTTCCCATTGCCCCAGCGGATGTATCAATAATAGGTAAGCCAAGAAAGGCAAAAATCCCACCTTGTAGCGTAGCAAAGTACCAAAATTGGGCGAAGAAAGCGCCAACAAAGTCGCCAGCAGCACCGTATAGAGCAGCAGCGCAAGAAGGGGCAAGAG
>DAIQNQ010000128.1:0-3875 GCA_036788275.1 Thermonemataceae bacterium | reverse complement strand
CAAGTGATAGCCCGAAAGCAGCAACAGAAGCGTATTTTCGAGGGCGGGCAGCAAATAAAAAAAGCGATATACCTCCCAAGGCAAAGGCCGGAAAAGTCCCGAAAACAAAGCCCAAGGCGTATGCCATAAGTAGCTTTGCCAAGTAGCTTCTAAGCCTTGATAGTGAATCAGGTTGTCGGGCGAAGAGCGCTCCCTGATGATTTCTTGATTGGCCCAAAGCGCCTCTACAAAGGCCTGAAAGCGCAGATTGGGATGCAAGAAAGTGGCCAGCCCCAGCAGCACTACATACAAAAACACCAGCAAGGCGGCTTGTCGCCAGATATTTTCAAAAAAAGGCAATTTTCCCAAGCGACTTGCCCCGTACCAAGCCAAGAGCAGTGGAAAAAGTGCCGCCGCATAATAATATTTCAGTTTCCAAATACATACAAAAGCCAGCAGCACAAAGAGCAGCCTCGGCCAAGAGCTTCGGCCTTGGTATTGATATTCCAAGAAAAAAGCCACACTCACACTCAGCAAGCACATCAGCAAAGCCTCTTTGCTCAGTCCGGCACTCCAAAATACCACCGAGGGAAAGATCAAAAAAGCTATTGCCGCCGCCTTTTTACTTTTGGGAAAAATTGTAGCCAGCACATTGGCCAAATACCACATACCCGCATAGCTGATAATAGAAAAATAAAAAGCGCTGAGCCAATAATTATTGCCCGTAAGCAAGCAAAAGACACTCTCTATCTTGGCCATCAGCATCGCCCGCGGCTGCTCCGTAAGAAAAAGCATCGCCCTTGCCTCGCCCCAATCGCTCCAAAGCATGGCCTTGAGATAGCCCCAAGGAGATACCCAAGCGTATTCTGCCAATACGATGGCCTCTCCAAAAATAAAATGCGTGTCTCCCCCATCTTCATAATACAAGCGATACAACACCCCAAAAGCCACTCCAGCCAGTATTTTGAGGCGCAAGCCCCAGATAAAATACGCACCGCCTAAGGCCTCTTTTTGGAGGGCTTTGTGAAAAAAATGTGTAAATACAGAAATGAGGGCAATATGAACAATGGCAATGAGTATCAAGGGCGGGGCTTTAGAAGGTAAGTACCGATGCTGCACTCAAAACAGCGCTGCAAGCTACAAAAGTTTTTATATTGCTCGATGAGCGCTTGTGAGTCGAAAGCGGAGCGATTTTCCAGCCCCAAGTCTGTCCACAAGCGCGTAATCTGGTTGTTTTCGGCTTTGAGCTGCTCCAAAAAGCCCAGCGCTCGCTCCAAATATGCATTTTGTCGCTTCTCCTTGGCCAAAAGCGCCAGCAAAGGAATGGCCGTATTGATAATGAGGCTCTCAATGCCCTCCTTGCCTATTTGTTTGCCGCTCGCCTCGCTTGCTTCCTCGAAGCGGTAATGGCTCTGCCAGAAGTCCGAAACCTCGGCTTGGAGGGCTTTCCGAATGACAGGCAGGGTGCTTTCTTCTGTAAACAAAGAAAAAAAGCTCTGCTGCCGATGCAACAACATCGCCCACTGCGCCAAACGAATGGTTGGAAAATTGACCGGACGGAGGCGCGCCCACTTCCACATGGCGGCCGGCAAAGGGCTGAGTTGGTATTTGTGTTGTAAGAAAAGATATTCCTTGCGTAGCTTCTGATAATAAGGCTCTTCCAAAGATTCTTCTGTCAAAAAACCCGCCTGCCCCATCAGCAAGGCCTCTATCTGGATCAAGTGCAAGCGGTGCTTTTGGATGATTTTGAGCGGTGTGCGCTTGGCCAAGGCCAACATCGCCTCGCTGTTTACCTTGAAGCCAAAGGCCTGTGCCAATATTTGGTAGCAGGTTTCTTCCCAATCCTGTCCATTGGCCTCCCAATGGCTGTGCAGCAGCGCAGCCTTTTGCTCTAAGCGCCTCACAGCGGCTTGGTCGCGCATAGAGATTTTCAGAATATCGGGTACTTCGGCCAAGTGCGCGTGGCAAGGAATGCTGCCTTTGGCTTGGAGAAGGGCTTGGTAGCGATGCAAAAGCGCCGTATCAATACGCTGCTTCAATTCCAAGGCCGGAATAGTAGTGCCATCTTTGCGGAGCGCGGGCTCGTCGGCCTCCCATACTACGTGCAGCACTACTTTGTTGTAGGCAGGATTTTCGTGATGCGCGTGCTTGCGCCAATCGGAGGCTTTAAGGTGTATTTCTACATCACCCACCCATTCTATCCCATCGAGGCGGATGCGCGCTTGGCTGAAATCTGCTCCGGCGTGGCCATTGTGTTGGCCGGGGGCTTGTATTTCGAGTAGTTCGCCTTGGGTGCTGTGCAGCTGCGCTTTGTCGAAATACTGAAACTTCCAAATGAAATGCAGAAAGGCCTCTTGCATAGATTTTAGCTTAAAAAAGTTTAGAATTGTTTTTTTTAAATATATTTTTGTGAAAATTTAAGTAAAAGAAAGCTTTGGTGCAAGTTTGCTGTTGATTATTAGAAGCAGCCTTTGGCCATAGCAAGCACATTCCAGAAACTTTAAACACAATTCAATAATGAGCAAACAGTATGATGTAATCGTGGTAGGTACCGGTCCGGGAGGCTATGTAGCCGCTATACGCGCCTCGCAGCTGGGCTTGAAGGTCGCCACCGTAGAAATGGCCGAACTGGGGGGCATCTGCCTCAACTGGGGCTGTATTCCGACCAAAGCCCTGCTCAAATCGGCACAGGTATTTGAGTACATTCGCCACGCCAAAGATTATGGCATCTCGGTAGCCGATGCTCAGGTGAATTTTAAAGATATGATTCAGCGCAGCCGCGATGTGGCAGGCGGTATGAGCAAGGGCATTCAGTTTTTGTTTCGTAAAAATCAGATTGATGTCATCGAAGGCTTTGGCAAGCTTACTGCCGACAAAAAGCTGGAAGTTACCGATAAAAACGGTCAAAAAACCATTCACAGCGCGCCGCATATCATTTTGGCTACGGGCGGACGTGCACGCGAGTTGCCACATATCAAAATAGATAACCAGAAGGTAATCGGCTACCGCAAGGCCATGACCTTGGAGCAGCAGCCCAAGAAATTGGTGGTGATGGGCTCCGGCGCAATTGGGGTAGAATTTGCCTACCTCTATGCCTCTATCGGTACAGAAGTAACGATTGTGGAGTATCTGCCCCGCATCGTGCCCAACGAAGACGAGGAAATCTCGAAGCAATTGGAAAAATCTTATAAGAAAATGGGCATTAAAATCCTGACCAATGCCAGCGTAGAAGCCGTAGATACCTCCGGCAGCGGCTGCAAAGTACAGGTAAAGACAGCCTCCGGTACTGAAACTATCACTTGTGATGTGGTGCTTTCGGCAGTAGGCGTAACGCCCAATACCGAGAATATCGGCTTGGAAACGGCAGGCGTAAAAACCGACAAAGGCAGGATTCTGGTAGATGAGTTTTATCGTACCAATGTGTCGGGCGTATATGCCATCGGCGATATTACCTCCGGCCCTGCTTTGGCGCACGTGGCCTCTGCCGAGGGCATTATTTGTGTAGAGAAAATTGCCGGACACCATCCGCAGCCGCTCAATTACAGCAATATTCCGGGCTGTACCTATTGCCAACCGGAGATTGCCTCGGTAGGTATGACCGAAGAGCAGGCCAAGGCCGCCGGATACGACATCAAAGTAGGTAAATTCCCCTTCTCGGCTTCGGGCAAAGCCAGTGCAGGCGGCGTGAAAGACGGCTTTGTGAAGGTCATTTTCGATGCCAAATACGGCGAATGGCTCGGCTGCCACATGATTGGTGCCAACGTAACGGAGATGATTGCCGAAGTAGTAGTAGCCCGCAATTTGGAAACTACCGGACACGAAATCATCAAGTCGGTACACCCCCACCCCACCATGTCGGAGGCGGTGATGGAAGCTGCCGCCCACGCTTACGGCGA
>DAIQNQ010000127.1:3564-8526 GCA_036788275.1 Thermonemataceae bacterium | reverse complement strand
AATTTACAAAATATCCTAAGAGAACAATATACTTCCGGCATTATTCCTCATCTCCTAAGGCTTGTTGATAAGCCAACTTGGCCATTTGGTATTGGTAGATGGCTTGCCTGAGTCCCACTTGTGCCTTGAGGTAGGCCAAATCTGCCTCCGATACCTCTATGAAGCGCAGCAGGCCTTGCTTCCAGCGCTCCGTAACAAGCGCTCTTTGGCGTGCCGAGGCCTCGATGAGCTTGGCTTGCAGCACATAGTTGCTTTGGGCTTCTTCCAGTTGCGCCAAGGCATTTTGTATTTCGAGGCGTATTTGGCTTTGCAAATGTGCCTGCTGCCATTGGCTTTGTTGGCCTTGTGCTTTGGCCTGCTGCACCTTGCTGTGGGTGCGAAAACCCTCGAAAATAGGTATATTGAGCTGCAAACCCACAAAGAAGGCCTGCGGATAGCGGTAATCCTGAAATCTGAAATCTTCTGCTTGGGTCAGGATTTGGTATTGGGCAATGAACTGCAAGTCGGGCAAGTAGCGGCTTTTTTCGAGCTTGATTTGGCGCTCGGCCATAGCCACCTGCAAGGTGCTGATGCGGTATTCGGGTCTTTGCAGAAAGCTGCCATTCGTATTGCTGATAAAGGCTTCCTCGTAGTGCAGGCTGTCCGCAAGCTTGAGGTCGGTTTCCAAGGGCAGGCCGAGCAGGTGCTTTAGCAGATTTTTGCTTTGTTTGATATGATTTTCGCTTTGTATCAAGCCTGTCTTTAGGGTTTCGGCATTGATGGCTACGCTGAGCGTGTCGGTGGCAGTGGCCAAACCTTGTCGGTATTGCGCACGAATGAAAGCCAAGTTGTCTAAAGCATTGGCGATAGACTGGGCGACTACTTCCTTTTGGGTTTCGGCCAGCAAAACTTGGTAATAAGCCCTTTTGATTTCCTGCTTAAGCTGTATTTTATTGAGGTTGAAGTTTTCCGCTTGCAGCTGTTCACCGAGCTTCGAAAGGGCGAGGCCGTGATGCGCAGGCTGATTGAAAAGCGGCATGGTCAGCGTCGCCCGCAGGTCGTAGGCATTTTTGGCGGCGGCAGTTACGGGCACAAGGTTTCTGTCATTGATAATCAAAGCACCTGTGGCAGGGTCAGCATCGAAAGAAGGGAAGAAAAACACCGGAGGCCTGATGTTGCGGTTGTAGCCCAATCCGGCAGCGATATTGGGATACAGTGCGCTCGCTGCCTCGGCCTTTGTCCATTGGGCTTTTTGCACTTCTATTTGGGCGGCTTGGAGCTGGGCATTGTTTTGCAGACCCAGCTGTACGGCTTGTTCCAAGCTGAGTGTTTGCGATTGGGCTTGTGAGGCAGCGAGGGGCAAAAGTAGCAAAAGGAGCATGCCCACAGCTTTTTGGATATTCTCCCAAGTGCTTTCTTGCTCCTTGGCATTTTCTGTTTTGTTTCGATTGGTTTTCTCCAAAGCTTTGGCCACCAGATAATAGATGACAGGCACAAATACCAAGGTCAGAAACATAGAGCTGGAAAGCCCCCCAATCAACACCCAAGCCATGCTGCTGTTTAGTTCGGCACCTGCTCCTTTGGCCAAAGCGATGGGCAGCATACCAATCACCATCGCCAAGGTAGTCATCAAAATAGGGCGCAGGCGGGTTTGTCCGGCATTCAAGATGGCCTCTGTAAGCGACATTCCCTCGGCGCGGGCTTCGTTGGTTCTGTCCACCAGCAAAATAGCGTTTTTGGCCACCAAACCCATCATCATAATCAGACCGAAGATGCTGAACACATTCAGGCTTTTGGCCGTAAGGGCAAGGGCTAAAAAGGCTCCTATCAGCGCCACCGGAATAGAAAAAAGCACTACAAAAGGGTAGCTCCAATTGTTGTAAAGCGCCACCATAATCAGGTAAATCAAAAGGAAAGAAGTAAGCAAAGCCAAGCCCAGCTGGCCAAAGGAGTCGTCTTGCAGCTCCAAGTCGCCTTCATAAGAGAGTTGCACATTGGAGGGAAGTTGGGCTTTGGCTATATGGGCTTTGAGGTCTTCGCCGATGTCGCCCACAGGCCTGCCAATGGCCTGCGCCATTACCGAAATACTGCTTTGCTTGTTGCGCCGCTCCAACATACTGGCCGAAGATACCAAGCGCGTATCAGCAAACTGATGCAGATATACGAGCTGTCCGGCTTCGTTTTGTACACTGTATTGGATGAGCTTGTCGGTAGCATCGCGGTTTTCTGCCGAAAACTGAATGCGCATGTCTATCTCGCCTGTGGGGCTTTTGAACTTGAGGTCTTCGTAGCCATTGAGGGCGTTGCGCAGGGCCAAGCCCAATTGTTCGCTGCGGATACCCAAGGCGGCGGCTTTTTCTTTGTCCACCACCAGCTCATATTCGGCCTTGCCCAGCTCTGCCGAGAGCCTTGCGTTCAGCGTGCCTTCGGTATTTTTTACGTATTCCAGCAGGCGGTTGGCGGCGGCGAGGAGGCTGTCTCTGTTTTCGCTTTTGAGCAGCAAAACGATGGGCGCATCTTCAGCACCAAACAAGCCTATGGGCGATACGCGGGCTTTTACGCCGGGTACGCTCATTGCCGTATTGCGAATCTCCCTGCCCAAGGTTTTGAGCGATTTGCTGCGCTGGGAAGCGGGCTGCAGCGTAACATTGATGGCGGCTACATGCGGCTCGAAAGACTCGCCAAAGCTGCCTGCTTGGTAGCCTACGGTACTGAATACACGTGTTATTTCGGGGAGGTCTTTGATTTTTGCTTCGATGGCCTTCACGGCCTCGTCGGTATCGCGCAGCTTGGTACCGGGCTGCATATTTACAAGGAGCGAAAGCTCGCCCTTGTCGGTAGCCGGAGCAAACTCAGCCCCGACAAAGCCGCCGCCTACCAAACCAAAAGAGGCGATAAGCAAAGTGAGTGTAAAAGCGATGGTGAGGGCTTTGTGTTGCAGGCACCAATGCAATTTCTGCACATACCACTCCGTCATTTTTTTGATTTGATGCTCCAAAAAGTGGCTGATTTTCCCAAAAAAAGTAGCCGCATTGGGCTGCTCCAATTTGGCAAAGCGCGAGGCAATCATGGGCGTGAGGGTAAAAGAAACCAACAAGCTGGTAAGCGTAGAAACCACTATCACCAAAGCAAATTGCTTTACCAAACTGCCCACCAAGCCCGGCACAAGGGCCAGCGGCAGAAACACTACCACATCCACCAAGGTAATGGAAAGTGCTGCAAAGCCGATTTCGTTGCGTCCCTCTAAGGAGGCTTGTGCTTTGTTTTTGCCCATTTCTAAGTGGCGGTAGATGTTTTCCAACACCACGATGCTGTCGTCCACCAAAATCCCAATCACCAAGCTCATCGCCAGCAAGGTCATCAAATTCAGGGTGTAGCCCATAAAATACATCATGATAAAAGCGCTCATCAGCGAGGTCGGGATGGCCAGCATTACTATCAGGGCATTGCGGAGGCTGTGCAAGAATACGAGCATCACAAGGGCTACGAGGAATACAGCAATGGCAAAGTCCTTATAAACGGCTTGGGCGGCTTGCACGGTAAATTCGCTGCTGTCTTGGGTGATGGTGAATTGCAGGTTTTTGTCGGCATGACTTTCTTCCAATTCGGCAAGGGCTGCTCGTACACCTTCCGACAGCTCCACGGCATTGCTGCCCGTTTGCTTGGTAATGAACAAGCCGATGGAGTTTTCGCGGTTTACACGTGCCCATACTTTGGGCGCTTGGGTAGTGTCGTGTACGGTGGCCACATCGCCCAAATAAATAGTACCGCTTTGGGCATGGCTACGGATGGGGATTTGTGCCAAGGCGGCAATTTGCTCGTTTTTCAGTTGCAAGCGAATGCCCAAGTCGAGGTCGCTGTCTTTGAGGTTGCCTAAGGGAAAATCGCTGTTGTATTGGCGCAGGGCTTCGGTAATTTCGAGTATCGAAATCTGATAATGTGCCAGCTTTTCAGGTTTTACAGCAATGTTGATTTCGCGGCTTGCTCCACCGATAATGCTGACTCTGCCGATATTTTTTACTTGATTGAGGCGGGTTTTGATATCATCTTTTACCAATTTGTACAGCTCCGCTTCGGGCAGACTGCTCGTAATGCCCATACGCAGCACAGGCAGGTCGTTGATGTTCCATTTTTCGACAGAGGGCGCTTTTACCCCTGCCGGAAAGTCGGGCAATACCTTGCTTATCGCCCGTTGGGTTTCTTGGGCGGCTTGGTCGGCATCGGCCTCCGGCCTGAACTCGATGGTGAGCAAGGAGAGATTTTCAGAAGATTGCGCCGTGATTCTCTTGATTTTGCTTACACCTGCTACGGCTTCTTCGAGCTTTTTGGTAAGAGATTCTTCTACCTCCTTGGGCGAAGCACCTGGATACACAGTAAGCACCGATACGTAGGGCGTGAGCAGCTCAGGCAGCAGTTCGTATTTGAGATTTTGATAAGAGAGCAGGCCAAAGCCCGTGAGTACCAGAAAGAAAACGATAAAGAGTATCGGGCGTTTGATGGCGGTGGCGGTGAGAGACATCGTCGTAGGGTTTTGAAGAGTGATAAACTTAGCGTATAATTTTGAGGTCGGTCAAGGTTTTGCCTGCCGCTACGTTGTGGTGGCCTTTGGTAATCACCAAGTCTTTTTCTTGCAGGCCTTCGAGCACTTCTACATAGTGGCCAAGCGGCTTTCCGATACGAATGGGCTTTTTCTCGGCTTGCTTTTGGGCATTGATTACAAAGACAGAGGGATTTTTGAAATCGTCTAACAAGGCACTTCTCGGTATCAGCAAGGCACTCTGCGGAGCATCTTCCGCAAAGAATACTTGTACCCCCAAGCCTGCCATGAGAGAGGGGCTGTGAGGCAGGGCAATTTCGATGGGATAGAGCTTGGCTTCGTTGGGGTAAGGCACTATACTTCTGATATTTCCTTTGAAGCGCTGTTTGGGCAAGGCATCGGCTTGGATATGGAGCGAATCGCCTATTTGGCTTTGCAAGGCGATG
>DAIQNQ010000127.1:0-3464 GCA_036788275.1 Thermonemataceae bacterium | reverse complement strand
CAAGGCATCGGCTTGGATATGGAGCGAATCGCCTATTTGGCTTTGCAAGGCGATGTTTTCGGGTACAAAGCAGCGTACTATCAGGGTATTTTCGGCCAAAAGCCCCAAAGGTGTACCCTGCTGCACATAGTCGCCCTGCTGTACTTTTTTCTCCACAATGATTCCGGCGGCAGGGGCATAGAGGTGGCTTTGGGCTACTTGGATTTTGGCCGCCGCCAATTGTTGCTCGGCGATGCGTATTTGCACTTCGGCAGCGTCCAATTGGTTTTGGGCGTTTTCGTACTCGATGGTAGAGGCATGCGCACTTTGGAGCAGGTTCTTGTAGCGAGCCTGATTGCTCTTGGCAATCTCATAGTCCAAATGTGCCTTGCGCAGGGCTTGTTCGTGGATTTTCTGATTGGCCAGCCTTGTGGCTTGGTCTATGCTGAGCAAATGCTGCCCTTTGGCCACGCTGCGCCCTGCTACAAGTGCCGAGTGCGTTACCTTGCCTTCGGCCTCGCTGACGAGCGCAAACACGTGGGTGGCTTCTATCTGCCCACGTACACTGTAAGAGGCCACGGGCTGCTTTGGCTCTACATAGGTGGCCTCCACCACAAAAGCTACGGGCTGCTTTTCGGCGGCAATCTCTTGGGCTACGGCCTGTGTATTTCTGTAAAGTCCGCAGGCAATCAATACAAGTACTCCCAAAAGCAGGAGCGAGGGAAATAAAAACGATTTGAGCTTTTGCATACTTTGCATCAGTTTGGTGAATGACTGTTGCAAAAGTAGCTGCCCTGCCGGCGGCTTTGGGCAAAATCGTACTCAACTGACCGAATTGCCTACCGAAGTAACAAAAGGGGTGGCTGAGGGAGGAAGGAACTTGGCTGAGTGCTTATAATTGAGGTGGTGTGGATTTTTTTAACAGATATTTATACCCAGAACAAAGTGATTTTGTAAAGAAAAGCCTTTGCAACCACCCCTAACCCCTCCTTGCAAAGGAGGGGAATTTCAAACTAAATAATTTGTAGTATATCAGCCCATCAAAGTCTGCAAAACCTTGATGGGCTGATAGCCTTGTATTTATTTCTTTATAAAAATAAAATCACCGCCTTCATGCTTGGTATTGCGTATTACGCCAAACTGTGGGGCATTGCTGGTATTGCTGAGTACAGGCTCTATCAGGTAGTTGAACAGCTCGCCTGCGGTAAGGTACTTTTTGCTGTTGGCTTCGAGGCCTTTTACCAGATATTCCAAAAAGATACTCTTGTCGGGTACTTCTTCTTTCATACCGCTGGTCATGGCCTTGCGGCTGCCACGCTCGTAGAGGTTTTGGATATGCTGTGGGGCGCTGTCGAAGGCGCTGCGTGTGTTTTCAAAGATGCTCCCGCTAAAGCAAGCGTCAGTAACAAGCAAAGTATGTTTGCTCTTGATGCCCTTGATGTAGTTGCCCAGTTCGCTGTTGGCAAACCAGTTGGCACGGAAATCGGCTTGGGCATCGGCGGGCAGCCAATAGCCTTGTTGCAGGGTTTCGTCCCAATAGCCGTGTCCGGCATAGAAGATGAGCAGATTGTCGGCCTCCGTAACGCTGCGGCTGAGTTTGTCTAATTCTGTGATAATTTGCGCACGGGTAGGGTTTTGAAGCTGCACCACGTGAGTCGGCTCAAAGGTATAATACTTTTCCAGTACGTTTTTTACCTTGGTGGCATCTTTAGGCGGATGTTCGAGTTTTTTGATTTTCTTGTCCTGATAATCGCTTACGCTGATGATGAGCGCATAATACTTACTGTCTTCTTCGGAGAGGTTGATGTCGCCCAAGTCCACACTTTCTACACGCTCTTTGGGCTTGTTTTGGGTAGTATTGATAGATTTTTGGGTATTGTTATTTTGTGTGATATTGCGCAAGGCCAACACCTTGGGTGCGTCCCAGAGGATAATTTCGCGGTTTTCGCCTCCGGCTGTCAGGATATATTTGCCGTCTTTGCTACAATCAATAGAAGTGATGCCCAGCTTGTGTGCTTGGATTTGTGCCAAGGGAGTACCTGTTTTGGCTTCGAGGAGGTGCAGGGTGCCGGTATTTTCAGAAAAATCTTTGTCTTGCCAAGTATAGCCGCCCATAAGCAGGTATTGGCCATTGGGCGTATATGCCATATCAAAATCGCCCACCAAGCCCTTGTAAGCTTGCTGGTGCGTGGCATCTTGGGCATTCCAGCGGTGCATTCTGTCTGTTATTACTTGATTGAAATTGCCGTCTTGCCAAGCGAGGATTTCTTTGCCATCGGGCGAAAAAAGTACCCCATCGCAGGCCACAGGCGCAATGGCTTCGGGCTCATATTGGAGGTCGTCGAAGACATTGATAGGCTTGCCTTCGGGGAAGGTGAAGTAGGCCATCATACCTGCTCCAAAACCAAAGGCGATTTTGTCGCTTTGGGGCGAAATGGCAATTTGTTTTGTCCAGTTGGCCTTGTAGGTGATTTCTCGGACAAACTTACCCTTTTGGGCTTCGTAGATACGTAAGCGGTTTCTTTGCTCCGACACAACGAGGTATTTGCCATCGGGCGAGAACTGTACATCCATAATCGTGTTGTCGAAGGCGATGGAATAGGCCAATTTTTTATTGCTCACTTGCCAGACTTGTACTTTTTCGTCGTTGCCGCCTGTGGCGATGAGCTTCTCATCGGGCGAGAAGGCGATGGCTTTTACATCTTCTTTTTCGTGTTTGAAGGTGTGGAGCAACTTGCCCGCCATATCAAAAAGTTGGGCGGTACTGTCTTTTCCTGCTGAGAGGATAAAGTTCGACTTAGGAGAAATCAGGGCTTCGTTGATGCCCTTGGAGCGTTGGTGGGCACGAAAGCGGGCCAGCTCTTGGCCAAAGGCATCGGAGAGCCACAAAAAACAAAGGCCGACAAGGGCGAGGCGTTTGAGGTATTTCATAGGTGTAATAGGCTGTTTGTAGCAGGAAAGGTAAGAAAAAATCTTGAGATGGGGAAGGGGGCATCTTCAAAATTCTGGCAACTGTGGGCATCAGGTAAAAGATAACCTTATTACGCCCTTCGCAAGAAAGGGCTGCCCCCTTCGTTAAGATAGCTCGCCCTTTCAGGGTTAAACTATCCTAAAGCCCTGAAAGGGCATTATATCTTATGCTTATACTATGTGCGAAGGGCTGCCCCCTTCGTTAAGATAGCTCACCCTTTCAGGGTTAAACTATCCTAAAGCCCTGAAAGGGCATTATATGCTTGCAAAGGGTGTAGCCCTTTGTGAAAGATATAATATCTATCTCTAAGCCCTGAAAGGGTATTATATCTTATGTTTATACTGTGTGCGAAGGGCTGCACCCTTCGTTAAGATAGCTCGCCCTTTCAGGGCTAAACTATCCCAACGCCCTGAAAGGGTATTATATGCCTGCGAAGGGTGTAGCCCTTTGTGAAAGATGTAATATCTATCTCTAAGCCCTGAAAGGGCATTATATCTTATGTTTATACTGTGTG
>DAIQNQ010000126.1:0-8603 GCA_036788275.1 Thermonemataceae bacterium | reverse complement strand
AACCCTGAGCTATGGAAGTATCAGACGATGAAAGCGGTTGAACAAATCTACGCGTTGAATATTGCTTTCTCCGGTATGCTCCCTTCCGGCGGAGCTAAAAAATCTCCCACAAAGCCAAAATTTTCCTATCTTTGCAGCTGCAAAGGCAAGCATAGCTTCTCTGGCCTTTATCCCTATTAGCTTTACTGACTCATGAAAACCAAAGGACTTAAAAAGAACAAAGTCAATATCATTACCTTGGGTTGCTCCAAAAACTTGGTGGACTCCGAGGAAATCTTCACACAGCTCAAGGCCAATCGCTTCGATGTCGCCCACGAGTCGCTCGAAGACGAAGCCGGCATCGTTATTATCAATACCTGCGGCTTTATCGAAAACGCCAAGCAGGAATCCATAGACACGATTCTCCGCTATGCCGATGCCAAGCAGGAGGGCATCATAGACAAGCTCTACGTAACAGGCTGCCTCTCGCAGCGCTACAAAGACAGCCTCGAAGACGAAATCCCCGAAGTAGATGCCTTCTTCGGTACCAACGAGCTGCCACGCCTCCTCAAAACCCTCAAGGCCGACTACAAGAAAGAGCTGATAGGGGAGCGCCTCCTCACCACGCCCGCTCATTATGCCTACCTCAAAATCGCCGAGGGCTGCGACCGCCCCTGTTCTTTTTGTGCCATTCCGCTGATGCGCGGCAAGCACGTATCGCAGCCGATGGAGCAGTTAGTATTGCAAGCCCAAAATTTTGCCAAAAAAGGAACAAAAGAGCTGATTCTCATTGCCCAAGACCTGACCTACTATGGCTTGGATATTTACAAAAAACGCAATTTGGCTGAGCTGCTCAATCGCTTGGCCGATGTGGAGGGCATCGAGTGGATACGCCTGCAATATGCCTATCCGGCGGGCTTCCCAATGGAGGTACTGGATGTAATCAGAGAGCGCAGCAATATCTGCAAATACTTGGACATGCCCCTCCAGCACGGAGCCAATGCCATGCTCAAAAGTATGCGTCGTGGCATTACGCGCGAAAAAACCGAAGCCTTGGTAGAGGCCATTCGCCAAGCTGTGCCCGACATTGCCCTGCGTACCACGCTCATTGCCGGACATCCGGGCGAAACAGAGGCCGACTTTGAGGAAATGTACAGCTTTGTAGAAAAAATGCGCTTCGACCGCCTTGGCATTTTCACCTATTCCCACGAAGAGCAAACCCACTCTTTCACCATGCCCGACGACGTGCCCGAAGAGGTAAAAAGAGAGCGTGCCGGAGAGATTATGGCCTTGCAGCAGGAAATTTCCGAATCCCTCAACCAAGAAAAAGTAGGCAAAAGCCTGAAAGTGCTCTTCGACCGCAAAGAGGGCGACTACTTCATTGGCCGCACCGAATACGACTCGCCCGAAGTGGACAATGAGGTGCTCGTAAAGGCAGAAGACGATACCTATATCCGCCGTGGCGACTTTGCCATGGTGAAAATCACCGAAGCCAGAGAGTTCGACTTGTACGGACATTTGGTAGAAAACCCTGCCAAAGCCTAATTGCCCATGTTTGATACCAACCAAGCCCAGCTCTTTGAGCGCATACTTTTTGAAAGTACCGGACAATCTCTTGCCCTCAGCAGCTTCGAGATGATTGCGGGCGGCTGCATCAGCCAAGCCGTAAAACTCCAAACGGCCGCCGGAATCTTTTTCGTAAAGTTCAATGAGAGCGCCGAGGAAAGTCTGTTTCAGATAGAAGCACAGGGCTTGGAGCTGCTGCGTAGCGCCCAAGCCTTGCCCGTGCCGCAGGTGTTTGGCTGGGGGCGCATCGAAGGCAACAATTACTTGCTACTCGAATACATCGCCGATGTATATCCCAAGCCTACTTACTGGCGTGCCTTGGGCGAAGGTTTGGCCGCTTTGCACCGACATTCACGGGCTTCTTTTGGTTTAGAGTACAACAATTTTATTGGGGCACTTCCTCAAAACAATGAATCTCTGCAAAAAGGCGTGGATTTTTGGATAGAAAAACGCCTGAAGGTGCAAGCCGGATTGGCCTACTACCAGGGCAAAATGCCCCAAAGCTATTTGCGCCTTTTCGACAAGCTCTACGAACGCCTGCCCGCCTTGCTGCCCGAAGAGCCGCCTGCCCTCTTGCACGGCGACCTCTGGAGCGGCAATGTGCTTACCGGAGCCGATGGCCTGCCGGTACTCATAGACCCTGCCGTGTATTATGGCCTGCGCGAGGCGGAGCTGGCCTTTACGCAGCTGTTTGGCGGCTTCGACGACGACTTCTACGAGGCCTATCAGGCTGCCTATCCGCTCTTGCCCAATTTCGAGGAGCGCGTGCCGCTCTATCAGCTATATCCATTGTTGGTACATCTCAACCTTTTTGAAGGCAGCTACCTGAGCGCTATTGAGCGTACTTTGCGGCGCTTTGCAGGATAAAAGCCGAAACAATCCTTTTGGACAAAAAATTATAGACAAAGTCCTAAAAAACACTTATTTTTGAAACATAGAATTCTTTTTATCAAGTAATATTCAATCCTTATGAACGTAGATACTTTAGGAACGCTGAACTTCCAACTTTCCGAAGAACAGCTTGAGGTACAGAGAGCTGCCCGCGAATTTGCACAAAAAGAGCTCCTGCCCGGCGTAATCGAGCGCGACACCCATCAGCAATTTCCTGCTGAGCAAGTAAAAAAGATGGGTGAGCTGGGTTTTATGGGTATGATGGTATCGCCTACCTACAATGGCGGTGGCATGGACACGATTTCT
This sequence comes from Thermonemataceae bacterium, assembly GCA_036788275.1. Lineage (GTDB taxonomy): Bacteria > Bacteroidota > Bacteroidia > Cytophagales > Thermonemataceae > DAIQNQ01. The sequence continues at coordinate 5,861 of DAIQNQ010000126.1, read as the reverse complement.
TACGTATTGGCGATGGAGGAAATCTCCAAGATAGATGCCTCTGCCTCGGTGTGTATGTCTGTAAACAACTCCTTGGTGGCTTGGGGCATCGAAAAGTACGGTAACGAAGAACAAAAGCAAAAATACCTCACCCGCTTGGCCACAGGCGAAATCATCGGTGCTTTCTGCTTGTCGGAGCCGGAGGCTGGTTCTGATGCTACCTCGCAGCGCACCACCGCCGAAGACAAAGGCGATTATTACTTGCTCAACGGTATCAAAAACTGGATTACCAATGGCAAATCGGCCTCGGTATATTTGGTAATGGCACAAACCCACCCCGAAAAAGCCCACAAAGGCATCAACTGCTTGATTGTAGAAAGAGGCATGGAAGGCTTTGAGGTAGGGAAGAAAGAAGACAAAATGGGCATCAGAGGTTCTGACACGCACTCTTTGATGTTTACCAATGTAAAAGTACCCAAAGCCAACCGCATTGGCGAAGACGGCTTCGGTTTCAAATTCGCCATGGAAACCCTCAATGGTGGCCGTATCGGTATCGCTGCCCAAGCTTTGGGCATTGCTGCCGGCGCTTACGAGCTGGCCTTGCAATACTCTAAAGAGCGCAAAGCCTTCGGCAAAGTGATTTCCGAGCACCAAGGTATCCAATTCAAGCTGGCCGAAATGTACACCAAGATAGAAGCCGCCCGCCTGATGGTGTATAAAGCTGCTGCCCTGAAAGATGCCAAGCAAGATTTCGCTTTGGCTGCTGCTGCTGCCAAATTGTACGCTTCTGAGATTGCCCAAGAGGTAACCACCGAGGCCGTACAAGTACACGGAGGCTATGGCTATGTGAAGGAATTCCACGTAGAACGCCTGATGCGTGATGCTAAAATTACACAAATCTATGAAGGTACTTCAGAAGTTCAGAAAATCGTAATTGCCAGAACTATCTTAAAATAGTACCATCATAAAACTTGTAAAATAAACTAAACAAAGTAGATTCATAAAAATATCTACTTTGTTTTTTGTTTTTTAAAGGGCTTGCGTGTACCTTTGTGGCTTGTTGGAATAGTATATTTCAAAGAAGTTATCCTCAGCCCTTTAATTCCATGGAAGATTACAATAAAATTATTGAGTCGCTCTCAGTACGCTTTCTGAAAGCCAAGAATATAAAAATGGTCAATCCTTTTGTGATTACTAATTTTTATGATGTAGAAAACTCTGTATTTCTATTGCACGATGGCGATATTGTTTTGCGCATTGGCCAAGAAGATGTAAAAGTACAAGTAGGTGATGTGCTTTTTGTGCCCGGAGGCAAGCAAGCTTGTATCGGCTATGGCGTAGGCAGCTCCGAAGGTTCTAAGAAGCTCTCCAACGAAGAGTTTGTGATTGGGCGTGATAAGTATTTTGAGTCCAATTACGACAAAGACAAGATTGGTAAATTGCCCAATTCCTTCAGCTATATTACCTTTGCTGCCAAAGTTTTTGACTCGGTAAACTTCTTTACCTCGCTCGACATCAACTCTTTTATTATTCCGGCCAACAGCCGTATGGCCCGACTAATTACCGAAATTGTAGAAGAAAGCCTCGAAAATCTACCCGGCAAAGAGCGCGTCATCCAGCTAAAGTCCGAAGAAATTGTGATTGGCATTATCCGTTATGTGCTTTCCAACAACCTTTTTGTAGAGAAACTCGCCACCAACAGTACCTATTTCAAAGACCCACGCCTCATTGATATTTTCAATTATATCAAAAAATACCTCAGCGGCGACCTCTCCAACAAAGTATTGGCCAGTGTAGCCAATGTGTCGGAAGACTATGTGGGGCAGTATTTCAAAATGCTCACAGGCATCAATCCCCAAGATTATATCGAATACCAGCGTATGGAAAAAGCCGTGGACTTGCTGCGTACTTCCAAAAAGAGCATTCGCGAGATTGGCCAAGACGTAGGCTACAAAGACACCGCCTATTTCTGTCGCCGCTTCAAGATGATGTTTGGGATTCCGGCAGGCAAAATGCGCAAGCGCGAATCCTTGATGAATATCTAAAATTTTGTAGCCTTTTGGCAAAATAAAACTAATTTTGCGGCAGCTTTTATACCAAGATTAAAGTGATTTTCAGGATTCTCTTGATTGATTTATTTGATTTTCAATGATTTATTTTACTGTTTAAGTGAAATCATTTTGGTTTGAGTATAATATAAAAAATTTACTTTTCAGCTCCCCTCCTTCGTAAGGAGGGGCTGGGGGTGGTTTCAAAGATTTTTCTCTGCAAAACCACTTTGTTTTGAGTGTAGTACAGCCAACCTTCAATTCCTAAAAAACCATGATTAGTACCGATAATATAACCCTGCAATACGGCAAGCGAGTGTTGTTTGAAGAAGTTAGCATTAAATTTACGCCGGGCAACTGCTACGGCCTGATAGGTGCCAACGGTGCGGGGAAGTCCACCTTCATGAAAATCCTTTCGGGCGAGATAGAAGCCAATAAAGGCAGTGTGCAGATTACACCCAATACGCGTCTCTCGGTATTGAAGCAAAACCACTTTGAATACGATAGCTATTCGGTACTCGAAACGGTGATTATGGGGCACAAGCGCCTTTATGAAATCATGAAGGAAAAAGATGCTATCTATGCCAACCCCGATGCCTCGGAGGCCGATTACCTCCGCGCCGGAGAGCTGGAAGGGGAGTTTGCCGACTTGCAAGGCTGGGAAGCCGAAGCCGAAGCAGGCAAGCTGCTCAGCGGCTTGGGCATTCGCGAAGCCCTGCACCAGCAGCTTATGCAAGACCTGAGTGGAAGCGAAAAAGTACGTGTACTCTTGGCACAGGCACTTTTTGGCAATCCCGACGTGCTCCTGCTCGATGAGCCTACCAACCACTTAGACGTAGAGTCCATCATGTGGCTGGAAGATTTCTTGCTCGATTTTCAGAATACCGTAATTGTAATTTCCCACGACCGCCACTTCCTTGATACCGTGTGTACGCACATTGCCGACGTGGATTTTGGTAAAATACAACTCTACGTAGGCAATTACTCCTTCTGGTACGAGTCGAGCCAGTTGGTACAAAGGCAGCTTCAAGACAAAAACAAGAAAACAGAAGACAAACGCAAAGAGTTGGAGGAGTTTGTACGCCGCTTCAGCGCCAACGCTTCGAAGTCGCGGCAGGCAACCTCCCGCAAAAAGCTCCTCGAAAAGTTGGTCTTGGAAGATATTCGTCCTTCCAGCCGCAAGTATCCCTACATCGCCTTCAAGCCCGACCGCGAGGCGGGCGACCAAATGCTTAATATCAGTCAGCTGGGTAAAAGAGATGAAGAAGGCAATTGGCTCTTCAAGGGAATGGACTTGATTATCAATAAAAATGACAAAGTAGCCTTTTTGAGCCGTGACCCACGCGCTATCTCCAGCCTTTTTGATATTTTGATGGGCGAGAAGAAAGCCGATGCGGGAGAATACAAGTGGGGTGTTACGACTTCACAAGCGTATTTTCCGCTCGATAATGCCTCATTCTTCGACAATGTGGATATGAATTTGGTGGATTGGCTGCGACAGTTTTCCAAAGAAAAAGACGAGAGCTTTATCAGAGGTTTCCTCGGCAGAATGCTCTTTTCGGGCGAAGAAGCCCTCAAAAAAGCCAAGGTACTTTCGGGAGGAGAGAAAGTACGTTGTATGCTTTCCAAAATGATGCTTTCGGGAGCCAATGTGCTGCTGCTTGATGAGCCTACCAACCACTTGGATTTGGAGTCTATCACCGCCCTCAACGAAGGCCTCACGGCTTTTCCGGGTACTTTGCTCTTCACCTCCCACGACCACCAGTTTATTCAGACGGTAGCCACGCGTATCATCGAAATTACGCCTAAAGGGATTATAGACAGAATGACCACCTACGACGAGTACCTCCAAGATGCCTCCACAAAAGAAGCCAAAGAAAAGCTTTATGCCGTATAACAAATAATTAAATTCGTTTGAGCATCCTATAAAAAAAGCGTGTCAGGTTCTGAGAACTTGACACGCTTTTTTGAAGAACTTTGCACTCGGTACTTATGATTTTCTTCCACCAAACAAGAAGAAACCTAATTTGATGCCAGCGTAGCTGTTCTGTACTTTTGTATCAGAGCCATCTATCTCGGTAGCAGGAATAATGTTGTATTCCAGATTGAGGCTGAAGTGCCCCAAGTCAAAACCCACTCTAGGATAGAAGCCAAATTTGGTCTCAGCTGCTGCCAGCTCTACGTTGTCGCTGCTTACAGAGGCCAATCCAAACAAGCCCAAGCCCAAACCTACAAAGGGTCTGAAAGTACCGTTGGAGAAATAATACTGCCCATTAACGGTGTAGGAAGTATTCCCTGAAACTGTAAATTCGCCATTGCCAAGCGCATCACTTGAGCCTCTGGCCATGAGCGCACTTTCCACGCGCAAACCTACGGCAATTTGGTCATTGACACGGTATGCCGGCTCTAAGTAAAGGAGTACGCCTCCCTTAGCACCTTCGCCACTGGGAACAGCATAACCCAAACCCAAGCCTAATTTAAAGGGTTTGAAATCTTGTGCATTTGCACCAATAAAAGCGCAAAATAGAACTAAACTTAGTAGAACTTTTTTCATTTTTTAATAGAGTTTTAAATTGAAAATGATTTGTTTTTTTGCAAAAAAGCGAAGACATTTCAATATTTCCAAAAAAATAGGCAGAAATATTTGTACACAAAGTCCTAAAAAAAACGAAAATCATCTGCATCGAAAAGCCCTAAGTCGCTGATTTTGATATGGGGAATCACAAGCAAAGCCATAAAAGAAAGGGTCATAAAAGGCGCTTTGAGCGTGCTGCCCAATTCCTTGGCAAAGGCATCTATTTCGGTATAGGCAGTCGCCACTTCTTCAGCGCTTTGGGGGCTCATCAGCCCGGCAATGGGCAGTGGCAATACCTTTTGCGCGCCCTTTCCTACGGCGGCAATGCCTCCTTTGGCCGCTACCAACAGATTGACAGCCTCGGCCATCGCGGCATCGCTGGCTCCTACGACGATGATATTATGAGAGTCGTGCGCCACCGTAGAGGCAATCGCCCCTTTTTTGAGGCCGAAATTCTTCACAAAGGCCACGGCGGTTTGGGCTTGGGGCACATAGCGATTGATGACCGCAATCTTGAGCAAATCTTGTGCTGGGTCGGCTTGCAGGAAGCCTGCTGCATCGCTTGAAAGGGCAACAGCCACTTTGCGGGTAATCAGCTCCCCATCAAGAGCTTCTATGGCCATATTGTGGGTATAGTCTTTTGCCGAGAGGCGAAAATCGGCCTCTTGGCGGGGCAAGGCCTCGAAGTGGTTGGGCAGGCTGCCCGACTGCTGCGGAATGTGGTCTTGCACGCCATCGAAGACTTCCTTGCCACCAATATAGGTTTTGAGCACCTTGAAATTTTCCAAATCTTCTACCATAATAAAATCGGCGGGGTCGCCCACACGCAGCAGTCCCAAGTCTAAGCCATAGTGTTTTACAGGATTAAGGCAGGCCACCTCCAAAACATCAAAGAGCGCAAATCCTTTGGCCAGCGCCCGCTGAACAAGCTGGTTGATATGCCCCAGCAGCAGCTCGTCGGGGTGCTTGTCGTCGGAGCAAAACATCATCCGTCGGAAGTATTGGGGCAGCAATGGGGCAAGGGCTTCAAAGTTTTTGGCAGCGCTGCCCTCTCTGATGAGGATGTGCATGCCGGCTTGGAGCTTGTCGAGCGCCTCTTCGGCGCTGAAGCACTCGTGGTCGGTACTCATTCCAGCGGCGATATAGGCGCGGGCGGCTTGTCCGCGCAGGCCGGGCGCATGGCCATCAATAGGCTTGCCGAGGCGCTGTGCCAAGGCGATTTTGGCCATTACCTCAGGGTCTTGGTTCAATACGCCCGG
>DAIQNQ010000125.1:0-8728 GCA_036788275.1 Thermonemataceae bacterium | reverse complement strand
AAAACTATTTCACCAAAGCCAACATAGACTCCAAGATGGCCTTGCCGTCGGTATTGCCTAAGAGCGGATTGGCGGCACGCTCAGGGTGGGGCATCATTCCGAATACATTTTTCTTTTTGTTGCAAATCCCCGCAATATTTTCCAGAGAGCCGTTGGGGTTGTGGGCGGCATTGATATTGCCTTCCTCGTCGCAATAGCGGAAAAGTACTTGGCCTTGGTCGTTGATTTTCTTGAGGGTATCTTTATCAGCATAAAAACGTCCGTCGCCGTGGGCAATGGGGATTTTATAGGCTTTTTTGGGAGAAAGGCTCTTGGTAAGGAGCGTATCTTTGTTTTGGGCTTTCAGGTAGATATTTTTGCAGACATACTTTTGGTTTTGGTTTTTGAGCAGTGCCCCTTCCAGCAAGCCGGCTTCGGTGAGTATCTGAAAACCATTGCAAATTCCCAATACATAGCCTCCTTTTTGGGCGTGTTGTATTACTTCTTTCATAATAGGCGAAAAGCGCGCGATGGCACCGGAGCGCAGATAATCGCCATAAGAAAAGCCCCCGGGCACTACCACAAAGTCAATTCCCTTGAGGGAGGTATCTTTATGCCAGATTTTTTTTACCTCTTGGCCGAGCAAATCGCCAAGGGTATATACCATGTCGTCGTCGCAGTTTGAGCCGGGAAAAACCAATACGCCAAATTTCATAGAAGATTGTTTTAGTAAAAATACGCCTGCAAGTTACATGATGTTCTGCTTTCAGAAAAGCGAGCCGCGCAAAAATCTCGGCGGGGCGGCAGTAGTTTAGGCGAGGCCAGCCGCTCGCCCATCATCACAAGCGCATCCCGTATTTTTGTTTATCGAGGAAGGCTGTTTTTGAAAGCTTGATAGCTGCTTCCGCCTGCGGGCTGTGTATTGCAGCCAATCTCTTTGGCTTTTCCCTGAATTTTTTCTACACGATTGCCTGGGTCGGGGTGAGTACTCAAGAAAGCAGGCTGTCCACTGCCACCTTCTGCCACAATTTTCTCGAAAAAGCCTGCCGCACCGCTGCACTGGTATTGTGTACCAGAAAGATAGACTACCGAGTTGAGGTCGGCCTCAGTTTCGTGCGAGCGGCTGTAAGAGAGGGAAGCAAAGCCTACAAGCACCTGCTTGGTTTGCTCGGAGGAGTTGCCAAGAAGCAGTTCAGCCAACAAAGATGTGCCAAACTGTTTGTCCATTTGGCGGGCGCTATGCTCCATATCGGCGTGAGCAATTTCGTGTCCCATTACTCCGGCCAGTTGGTCTTCGGTATCCAAATACTTAATCAGACCTGTGTAAACAAAAATATAACCACCGGGTGTACAGAAGGCGTTGAGGGTTTTGTCGTCGTGAATGATATACACTTCCCAATCGAAATCGTTGCGATGCTTGATTTTTCCGGAGTTGAGTATAGTATTAGTAATGCGACGGATATGCCCATAAGCTTCGGGATATTGCGCCTCTTTGAGCACGGGGTACTCTGCCGGCAGGTTGAGAATCTCGTCGCGTACTTGTAGGCCGAGCTGTTTTTGTTGAGGTACACTATAAAACAGGCCTTTTTTACAAGCGCCGAGGCTTAACATAAGAAAGCCTAAAAATAAAATCTTTTTCATAGAAAATATGCTTGATAAATGATTTTTGGAGGATACTTCACACAAGGCAAGCCTCTGACAAAGATATAGATTTTTTACTTCTTTATCCATTCTACGATATCAAAATCAAAGTCGTTGTTTTCGTCTTTTAAAAATGAGCGACGACTTACCTCTTGCCATTGCGAAAAATCTATTTTTGGAAAAAAGGTATCGCCTGCTACCGAGGCTTTCACCTCTGTAAGTATCAGGCGCTCTACTTGGCCTTGGGCAAGTACTTGCCTATAAATATCGCCCCCACCGATTACAAATACTTTTTCGGCTTGTTGGCGAGCTGCTTCCTGCCAAGCCGCTTCCAGCGAGGGCAGCACTTGGCAGGCAGGGGCTTCTACTCGGTAGTTGGGCTGCTTGCTTACAATCAGGTGTTGGCGCTGTGGCAAGGGCTTCGGAAAAGACTCGAAGGTTTTGCGCCCCAGAACAAGGCAATGTCCTTGGGTGCATTGCTTAAAGTAGCGCAGGTCTTCTCGCAAGCGCCAAGGCAAAGTATTTTGGAAGCCAATGCAAAGGTTTTCGGCGTAAGCAGCTATCAGAATGCGCTCCATGTATTAGTTTTTAAAATAATCTTTGAGACTTGACTTTTCAGGATATTTGGGCGTAACTTCTCTAAAATACTCCTTGATAAGCGGCAGGTCGGCTTCATAATCGCCTGTGGGGTAAAATACCTTCTCAAATACCCCTCCGTGCTTTTTCTTGTAATCCAAAAATCCCAATACAATGGGCACTTGGGCACGCAAGGCGATAAAGTAAAAGCCCGACTTCCACTCTTCTACAAAGCCTCTGGTGCCCTCTACGGGTACAATCAGTGCCAGCTCTTCGTATTGCTCAAACACCTCGGCCATACGTTCTATCATGTTGGTATTTTTGGAGCGCTCCACGGGAATGCCCCCAAAGGCACGCATTACCCAGCCCAAAGGCGCTTTGAAAAGTTCTTTTTTGGCCAAATAGCGCATGCGAATGCCCAAAAGGCTACAGGTGGCCATGGTGATGGGGAAATCCCAATTGCTGGTGTGGGGAGCAGCTACCAACACATATTTTTTGTGTGCAGGGAGCTTTCCTTCGGCTTTCCAGCCGCTCAGCCAGAAATACAATCGTGAGATGAATCGAAGCATAGAATCAAAAATAATAGGGACAGAATGGATGCAAAGATGAGCCTGATTTTAGAATATATTTCAGAGTGAAACCATAATTTTTTTGAAATAGTTGTGCAAAGACTTTCGGCTTTCTTGAGATTTCTAAAAAAATAAATTTTATTTTTTGGAGATTTCAAAAATGTCGTATATTTGCAAGCCCAATCCAATGCGCACGTGGTGAAACTGGTAGACACGCCATCTTGAGGGGGTGGTGCCCGTTCGGGTGTGGGAGTTCGAATCTCCCCGCGCGCACATTTTTTAGAAAGCTCGACTCAGGTCGGGCTTTTTTTGCAAAATCTGTCTTTTTCTCTCCCAAAGTACTTATCTTAGAGTTTCAGGTATCTCAAAATAAAATTATATGTGGCAAGAAAGTACCCAACAACTTCAGGCAACGTTTCACTTCAAAGATTTTATAGCCGCCTTCGGCTTTATGAGCCAAGTGGCTCTGGTCGCCGAAAAAATGAACCATCATCCACAGTGGAGCAATGTCTATAACCGTGTGGAAGTGGTGCTCACTACCCACGATGCCGGCAATACCGTTACCGAAAAAGACCGACAACTGGCCGCTGCCATAGAGGAGATTTACAAATCCTACAAGAATCAGTAGAAAAATATTGGCTTTTTCCAAAAAAAAATGATTACTTTACAAGTTAATGAAATGTAAAGCGCTTTTTATTATTTTGTAAATGCATCTACAAAATACTTGCAGCCCTCCCCAAACACAGAAATAGCACTTAGTACAATGGATAAAGTTCAGTTTTTAGAAATCCTTCGCCGCCCAGAGGGCATCTCTTACGAACAAGCCGAAAGCTTGGAAGAAACCCTGCAGCAGTATCCCTACTTTCAGCTGGGCTATGCCTTGGTAGCCAAATATCAGCACACCCAAAAAAGCATGCTGGCTTCGCAAAAAGTACGTCGTGCGGCATTGCACGCCTTCAGCCGTGCGGCCTTGAAACACCTGCTGGAGGGAGGCGCACAAGAGATGCAAACAGCACAAGTGGGAAGCCTGCTCGACAATGTAAAGCAAGAGTTGGAGGATTTCGACAAAAAAATGGCCAATGCTTCCTATGAGGAGTTCGACCAAGAGCTTTCCAATATCACGGCTACTTACAAGCCCGTGCAAGACTATAGCCTTGAAAGTAATGAGGAAGAAAGCTACGAAAAGTCTGAAACACAAAAACACCAAGACGAAGTAATAGACTCTTTTCTGAATAGCGACTTTACCTTTAAAACTACCGAAACCCCCGAAGAACAATTTGACCTTCCCATAGAAGAGGCCATTATTTCAAAAACGCCAAGCCCTGCCTACACAGAACCCAAAGCCGAAGATGGCGATACCAACTTCTTTGACAATTTGTTTGCAGAGGAAAGCAGCCCAATAGAGGAAAGCAGCAACAAGCTACAAGACGACCTCCCAACAAGTAGCCCAAGCAATACTGAAGAGGTAAATGAAGTAAACTTCTTCGACAATGCGCTTGAAGAGAGTACCAAGCCTGCCGAAGAGCCTACTTTTGTAGAAAATACGCCCAAAGAAGAAGAACCTATTTTTTCTTTTGAAAGCACACAAGACAGCGATAGCGACGAAGTGAGAGAAATAGATGCTATTATTCTCTATAACGAAGGCAAAATTCACGAAGCGCTCGATGTTTATAAGAAGCTTTTGGCACTCCACCCCGAAAAGAAAGACTACTACGAAAGTCAAATCTATATTTTTAGCAGTGATTTGGAAGTCCAAAAAAGCCAAGAAGAAGAGGTGATAGAAAAAGCTGCAAAAAAGGTTAAAAAGAAAGAAGAAAGCCCCAAACAAGAGGTGTATATCGAGAAAGCACCCATTATCTTGTCAGCGCCCGAAGAAGAGAAAGCACCTGCCGTCGAAAACTTAGACCTTAATAATAAAGAAGAACTTACGGAAGCCGATGCCATGAACTTCTTCAATGCAGGACGTGTAAAAGAGGCCATCGAAATTTATAAAAACCTTATGTTGCAATATCCCGAAAAAAAGGCGTACTTTGCAGCTCAAATTGAAATATTGGAAAGTTAATCATCAAATCAATAAACGATTATGTATTTTATCATGGCGCTCATTTTGCTGGTAGCAGTATTGCTGATTCTGGCTGTATTGATGCAAAACTCCAAAGGAGGCGGCCTTTCGAGCCAATTCGGCGGAGCCGCAACCCAGCTCATCGGAGCAAGAAAGTCCACCGATTTGCTTGAAAAAGTTACCTGGGGATTGGTTACTGCCCTTTTTGTGCTCTCTCTCTTCACAGTACGTTTCACCGGAGAAGGCTTTGATGCGGGTGGCCTCGACAAAGAAGACCTCGATGGCATCGAAACTACCGCTCCTGAAGTGCCTGCACAAGAAGAAAAGACTCCAGAAGGAAACACCCAAGAAGGCGAGCCTGAATAGTTTGCCCACAAACAAATAAAAGCACAAAAGGCAACTGTTTCAGTTGCCTTTTGTGCTTTTATGGGAATGCCACTACTAAGATTTTTTGCGCATTGCCTCCATCATGTCCCACATTTGTTCGGGCACCATGCCCAAGGCATTGAACTCGCCCGCGCCTTGCAGCCACTCGCCCCCATCAATGGTAATGACCTCGCCATTGATATAGGCCGAGAAGTCGGAAAGCAGATACGCTGACAAATTGGCCAATTCCTGATGCTCACCCACACGACCTATGGGAATTTTGTTTTCAGGCTTCATTTTTTTACCCAAATCCGTTTCAGCCAAAGACTCCGGGAAGAGCCTCGACCAAGCACCCTCCGTAGGGAAAGGCCCCGGTGCGATGGCATTGAAGCGAATCTTGTACTTGGCCCACTCTACGGCCAAAGAACGCGTAAGTGCCAACACCCCCGCCTTGGCACAAGCCGAAGGAACTACATAGCCGGAGCCTGTCCAAGCGTAGGTGGTAACGATGCTTAGTACCGTAGCTGCTTGCTTCTGGGCAATCCAATGTTTGCCGAAGGCCAAGGTGCAATTATATGTACCCTTGAGCACGATGTCCACCACGGTATCGAAGGCGCGTGCCGAAAGGCGCTCGGTAGGACTGATGAAGTTGCCCGCCGCATTGTTGAGAAGGCCATCCACGCTGCCAAAGTGCTGTACGGCAGTCTGGAGCATCTGCTCTACATCATCGTAGCTGCGTACATCACAAGCTACGGGCAGCACCTTGCCACCGGTTTCTTGCTGGAGGGCTTGGGCAGCCTCTTCTAATACAGGCATTTTGCGACTGGTAATGACCAAGTTAGCACCCAGTTCGAGCAAATATTTGCCCATAGACCTTCCGAGCCCGGTGCCTCCGCCGGTTACCACAAAGGTTTTGCCTGCCAAGGCATTGTCTCTAAGCATGGGTTGATTGAACATATCGGTATTGGTTTAAAGATGGAAATACTGTAAAGAAAGCACAATATCGAAAAAATACAGATACCATGCGGTCTTGCCAAGAGATATTTTGAGGGCAATCATTGCTTTTGTATTTCCTTTTTGTTAAGTTAGTATTCCAAAGTGATACAAGACCACCGCAAAAGCCGGTACGCAGTAAGAAAGTACCCTGAAAAGCAGGACTTTTCTAAAACTTGCGAAAGCTTATGAATAGCGCAGCAGCGTTTTTCTGCCCTTCAAAATCGGTTTAAAGCTTATGATTCAGCAGTTTCTCAACTATATTTCCCTCGAAAAGCGCCACAGTGCGCATACGCTTACTTCTTACCAAAACGATTTATCGCAGTTTCAGGCATTTTTGCAAGAAACTTACGAACTCCAAGAGCTTACTACGGTGGACTATCAGATGATTCGGTCTTGGGTGATTCAGCTCTCCGAACAGAAACTCAAAGCCACTTCCATCAATCGCAAAATAGCTACGCTCAAATCTTTCTATAAATTTCTGCAAAAAAAGGAGCTAATCAGCCAAAACCCTACGCTGCGTATCAAACCCCTCAAAACGCCCAAGCGCATCCCCACCTTTGTAGAAGAACAACAGATGGACTTGCTATTGGACAAGCTGCACTTTGAGCAAGATTTTGTAGGGCAACGCGACAAGATGGTACTCGAAATTCTCTACAATACGGGCATCCGAGAGGCCGAGCTTCTCGGTCTGAAAGAGCAAGACATAGACTTTGCCAACCAACAAATAAAAGTGCTGGGAAAAGGTAATAAGGAGCGTATCATCCCGATTACGAGCGTATTTGCACAGCAGCTGCGCCAATACCTGCAAGTGCGGCAAGAGCAATTTGGCCACGACACGCCCGCACTTATTTTGACAGATGCTGGAGCGCCCGCCTACCCGATGCTAATTTATAGAATTGTAAATAAATACTTGGAGGTGATTACCACCCAAAGCAAAAAAAGTCCCCACGTATTGCGGCATACCTTCGCCACGCACCTGCTCAACAAGGGAGCCGACCTCAATGCCGTAAAAGAAATACTGGGACATTCCAACTTGCAAGCCACTCAGAAATATACCCACAATTCGCTCGACAGGCTTCGAGAGGTCTTCGAGCAGGCCCACCCCAAGGCGTAAGGGCCGCGCCGTAGTTCAATGTTCCATTTTAAAATGTATTGCCTATGAAACTGCAAGTGCATTCAGTTCACTTTACAGCCGACCAGAAGCTGTTGGAATTTATTCAGAAGAAAGTGGACAAACTCGAAACCTTCTACGACCGATTTACGGAGGGAGAGGTCTTCTTGCGTGTAGATAAACCCGAAACCCACGACAATAAGATTGTGGAAATAAAACTCAGTATTCCTGGTGGGGTGCTTTTCGCCAAATCGCAAAAGAGCAGCTTTGAGGCCGCTACCGACGATGCCACCGAAAGTCTCCGCCGCCAAGTAAACAAACACAAGGAAAAACAAGGGGCGCATTAAGCCTCGACAGTGTGTTTGTAAAAAGAAAAAGAAGGCTTCGCTCTGTGTGAAGCCTTCTTTGTTTGTAAAATTACTCATTTCTAAGCCTTTGGCTCAATAAGCCAAGGAGCAAAAAGTCGCAAGATTTGCTCTTGGGCACTTTTCGGAAAAAGCAACTCGGCATAGCAGCGCTCCTCGAAGCGTTGCGCTTGTATCTTGATACCCTGCTGGGCGATATGCTGCATTACCTCGGCGGTAGCTTCGTAAGGATAGCTGATGCACAGGCTTGCTTGCGGCACTTTTTCGATGATTTCGGCCTCGGCCAAGGCCAAAGCTGTGCTTTCTTTGTAGGCTTGTATCAGGCCGCTTACACCCAATTTTGTACCGCCGTAGTAGCGAACCACCACCGCCAGCACATCGCTGATGCCTTTGGATTTGAGCTGGTTGAGAATGGGTGTGCCTGCGGAGTGGGCGGGCTCGCCATCATCGTTGGCACGCCATTTTTCGCGCTGTGCGCCCAAGCAATAGGCATAGCAGTGGTGAGTGGCATCGGGATATTGCGCACGCAGCACCGAAAGATGCTTTTTGACATCCTCCTCGCTGTGTACAGGATACACATAGGCCAAAAACTTGCTGCCTTTCTCTTTGTACAAGGCCTCTACGGGCGAGGCAATGCTCTGGTAGCTTTCAGACATTCCTTCGTTTTTCTGCAAAAATAAGTGAATCTTTTAGAAGAGATAATATATTTGTAAAGGCTTCCTATTTGGCTTGAAGATAAATCCCAACAGGATTCAATGTTTATAGAAGTAAAAATTGATGAATGGTGCGACCCTGAAGGAAGAAGATGATATGCTTCATATTTTATATGACCTCTTATTTCGCCCCGCTGGGGCTTTTTTTTATTCTTCTTTCTTCGTCTATGATGATATCACCCCTCTGGGGTTAATGATATTTTCACTTTTGAGCTGCACCTGTAAGCCCCAGAGGGGCAAAATAGTAATAGGCTTGTGTTAAAATTAAATATAAAAGCCCCGGAGGGGCGATATAGACAGGCTTTCAGAATTGTATGAGTTTGGTTCACTCTTTCAAAATTTGTATTGTT
>DAIQNQ010000124.1:0-8830 GCA_036788275.1 Thermonemataceae bacterium | reverse complement strand
CAAGCCCATATCTTCCCCGATTTGGAGATAGACTTGGCCGCTGTGTTTGTGGATTAAAAATGGTGATATAAAAAAAGAGGTCATATTTTCAAAATATGACCTCTTTTAGCGTTAAGACATCGCTTTATAATAAAGATTGGAGCTGTTGTCCGGACGAAGAATTTCACGTGCTTGCTTTTGAATATCTTTTACAGACACTTCTGCTATTTTTTCAGCTTCTTCATTAATCATTTCAGGTTTTCCCAAAGAAGCAGAATAGGCCAAGGCCATCGCACGGTTCAGGATTTCGGCTTTGCTAAACTCAATGGTGGAGATAGACTTGTTTTTTACCTTCTCCAATTCTAGTTCGCTTACTCCTTTTTCCATAAAATCACTCAACACTTTCTCTATGGCAGCATCAGCCTCTTCTATGGCAATGCCTTTGCTCACATTGCCTTGCACCACGAGCAAGCCCTCGTCGCTGGCCCCTGTAACATAAGCACTGATATTGTTGAAAAGTGAGTTATCTTTCACCAAAGCCTGAAACAGGCGTGAAGATTTGCCTCTGCCCAGCAAGTCGCTGACGAGGTCGGCGGTGTAATAGTGCTTGTCTAAGCGAGCGGGCATGTGATAAGCCTTGTAGATAGCATCTAAGGGCACTTGGGCTTGTACCTCTTCTTGGCGCTTTTTGTATTGGCGGCTTTCGCGCGGGTAGTTCTTTTTGATTTTTTTACCAGCCGGAATCTCTCCAAACCATTTCTCTGCCAAAGTCTTTACCTGGGCTACTTCTACATCGCCTGCTACCACGAGTACGGCATTGTTGGGGCGATAGAAGCGGTAGAAAAAGTCCTTCACATCGTCCATAGTAGCTTGCTCTATGTGCGAAATATCCTTGCCGATAGTAGCCCAGCGGTAGGGGTGCTCCTGATAAGCCAAAGGGCGGAGACGCAGCCAAGCATCGCCATAAGGTTGGTTGAGGTAGCGCTGTTTGAACTCCTCGATCACCACCTTGCGCTGCACTTCCAGTACCTGTGGGTCGAAGGAAAGCTCCAGCATGCGGTCGGATTCGAGCCAGAAGGCCGTTTCCAAATTGGCTACGGGCAGGGTGATGTAATAATTGGTAATATCCGTATTCGTAAAGGCATTGTTTTCGCCACCTACTCGTTGGAGAGGCTCGTCGAAAGAGGCAATATTTTTAGAACCACCAAACATCAAATGCTCAAACAAGTGTGCAAAGCCCGTTTTGTCGGGTTGCTCATCGCGTGAGCCTACTTTATAAAGCAAGTTGAAAGCTGCCGTGGCGCTGCTCTTGTCTTGGTGTACCAATACCTCCAAGCCATTGGCGAGGGTAAATTGCTCGAAAGAAATCATTTTGGGAAGAAAAATTATTAGCTTTGCAATATTACAAAAGCTACGGGGGATTGTAAGCATCTTTAAAAAATATTTTTCAGGAGCTACCCAAAGCAAGATTCAGGAATCTTGATTATATTGCTGCCTACTTACCAAAAAGCAAGCGCTTTTTGTGGGCTATTCCCGACTTTTTAAGCCAAAAAGAATGAGCACAGGAAATCATTTGCATATAGGATACAATCGCCTCAATTTTTCTGACCATCAGCTTCTCGACTTATATTATGCCTTGCTGAAGCCACGCCTGATAGAAGAAAAGATGCTGATTTTGCTGCGCCAAGGCAAAATTAGCAAGTGGTTTTCGGGTATTGGCCAAGAGGCCATTTCGGTAGGTGCTACCTTGGCTTTACAGCCCACAGAGTATATTTTGCCTATGCACCGCAATTTGGGTGTATTTACCAGCCGCAATATGCCCTTAGACCGCCTCTTTGCCCAATGGCAGGGCAAGCTGCACGGATACAGCAAAGGCCGCGAGCGCTCCTTTCACTTTGGAGCCAACGAGCACCATATTGTAGGTATGATTTCGCATCTCGGCCCACAGCTTTCGGTAGGAGCGGGCATCGCTTTGGCTGCCAAGCTTGCAGGCGAACAAAAAGTAACATTGGCTTTTTCGGGAGATGGTGCTACCAGTCAAGGGGAGTTTCATGAAGCCATGAATGTGGCCGCCGTATGGCAGCTTCCGGTAATTTTTGTGATAGAAAACAATGGCTATGGCCTCTCCACACCTAATAATGAGCAGTATCGCTGCGAGCAACTCGTGGACAAAGGCATTGGTTATGGCTTAGATGCCTACCAAATAGATGGCAATAATATCTTGGAAGTACACGAAGTGCTTTCTCAAATCGCCGAGAGCATTCGCCAAAAGCCGCGCCCGGTACTTATTGAGGCGCTTACCTTTCGGATGCGTGGCCACGAAGAGGCCTCTGGTACCAAATATGTACCCCAAGACTTGATGGATACTTGGGCGAAAAAAGACCCTGTCGAAAACTTTGAGCGCTACTTACAAAGCTTAGGCTTGCTCAATGAAGAGCGTATTCAAAGTATGCGCAAGGCCATCAAAGAAGAGATAGAACAAGGCTTGGAGATTGCCTTTGCAGAGCCGCTCCCCAATACAAGTATCGAAGAGGAGTTGGCCGATGTATATGCTCCTTTCAAGCAGGAGTTGCAAGCCCCACAAATGCCCTCGGTATCACAAAAACGCTTTATTGATGCCATTTCTGATGCACTGCGCCAAAGCATGGAGCGCTATCCGCAGTTGGTATTGATGGGACAGGACATCGCCGAGTACGGTGGTGTATTCAAAATTACCCAAGGTTTTGTAGAGCTTTTTGGCAAAGAGCGCGTGCGCAATACCCCGCTCTGCGAGTCGGCCATTGTGGGCGCGGCGATGGGCTTGTCTATCAAAGGCTACAAGGCGATGGTAGAAATGCAATTTGCCGATTTTGTGAGCTGTGCTTTCAACCAAATCGTAAACTATCTGGCCAAAATCCATTGGCGTTGGGGGCAACACGCCGACGTAGTCATTCGCATGCCCACGGGAGCCAATACCAATGCAGGGCCTTTTCACTCGCAGTCGAATGAGGCTTGGTTTTTTCACGTGCCCGGGCTCAAAATCGTATATCCTTCCAATCCTTACGATGCCAAGGGTTTGCTCAATGCTGCCCTCGAAGACCCCAATCCCGTACTTTATTTTGAACATAAATTTTTGTACCGCTCCCTGACCGACGAAATCCCCGACGACTACTACACCACCGAGATAGGCAAGGCCAAATTGGTGCTGCAAGGCGAGGATTTGACCATTGTAACATACGGCTTGGGCGTGCATTGGGCAAGACAAATTGTAGAAGAAAATGAAGCCCTGAGCGCCGATGTGATAGACCTCTGCACCTTGCTGCCTTGGGACAAAGAGACGGTGCGCAAATCGGTAGAAAAAACAGGCAAAGTACTTGTCGTACACGAAGATACCCTTACCGGAGGGATTGGCGCAGAAATTGCGGCTTGGATTGCCGAAAATTGCTTCCAATACCTCGATGCCCCCGTGCTGCGTGAAGGCGCGCTGGATACCCCCGTACCTTTCAGCCGCCCGCTCGAACAACAGTTCCTGCCTTTTGAACGTATGAAGCAAAAAATACAGCAGTTGCTCCAATATTAAAATATATACAATGAAATTTTATTCCTTTGTTTTTTCTTGCCTTGCCTTATTGCTTACACAAGCTTGTAACCAACGCTCTCGCTGTCCGGCTTATACCGACATCGAAACCATCAGCGTAGCAGAAGGAGGTGGCACTTTCAATCCTGCTGAGGCAGGGGCGATACAAGTAAAGCGCAGCCGAAAAACAGGTTTGGTAGAAGGCTATGGCAAAAGTAAAAGTGCCTCAGCCAAGAGCAAGCAAATGCGTACCGAAAAAGGCTTCCGCAGCGACCCGCTCTTTTTTGATGATAAAAGCTCTGCCAAAGAGCGCAAAAGAAAGCGAAAGAAATTTTTAGGCCTTTTTTGAAGCTAATACATTATTTTAATAACAATGACCTTGAAAAAATACTTTTTTGTAATCTTATCCTGCTGCTTGCTGGGTACTTTTTCTACCGCTGAAGCACAGCGGAAGGCCAAGCCCAAGCCCAACAACGACGATATATATAAGCGCATGGAGGATAAAAATCGCCCCTTTGAAGGAAGCAAGTACGGCGGCAATATTCGTCCTCGCAAAAGAAATAATAGCCAAGTAGGCAAGTACAAAGGAAGCATGAGTACTGAGCGTCTTGAGCGCTCCAAGCGCACGGGTACCGACAAATTTATAGGGCCTGTGGGCGGTGATATTGCTCCTAAAGTGAAAGTGGGCGGTTATTCAGGCGAAATCTCCCAAGGTGCTGTGGACAAGTCCCGCAAGCGTGCCGCCCAAAATATCAAAAAAGCCTCTGCCTACAAAGGCAATGTCCCTTATGTAGATTGGGACAAAATACGCGCCTCCAAAGCCAAGAAAATGGCCGCTTACAAGGGTTTTATCGTAGTAAAAAGAAAGCCGGCCAAGTCGAGTACACATACAGAAATGAAGCGTTTCTATCCCGCTTCCTATCAGTACGGGCGCTTGCGCAAGGGCGTATCGGGCTGGAACATCAAAAGAAGTGATATTCCCAATTATCAGCTCGAAAAAGCACCTAAATTGGCTTACGACAAGGGCGAAAACAAGATTTGGGCACAGCCTCGCAAAATACCTAAGCAAGACCGCTCCCGCAGTACAGAAGAGAAAAATCCCGATGGAGGAGAGTAGCTGCCATCACATCTTTCTTCTTTTTACCAAATAGGCATACAAGATTTCTTGGAAGCCTTGTTGGATGTCCACTTCTATCAAATCTATCTTATAAGCACCACAGCGCAGCTTCAGGTCTTTCATAAAGGCGGATACTTGTGCTTGGTAGGCCTCACGCACTTGCTGGGGTTGTAGCTTGAGACGCTGCCCTGTTTCAAGGTCAATAAATTCATGTGGTCTTTCCTCAAAATCGAAGCGCTGCTCGGTAGCATGGTCGCTTACGTGGAAGAGGAGCACTTCGTGCTTTTTGTGTTTGAGGTGTTGCAAGGCTGCAAAAAGGGGCTGTGGGTCTTCTACCTTGTCGAACATATCACTAAAAAGAATCACCAAAGAGCGGCGCGGCATTTTTTCGGCCAACTCGTGCAAAACTTCCGTGGCATTGGTAGGGCGCAGGCTGCTCTCGCGTTGGAGCAATGCTTGGAGGCTCAAAAATATTTTGTGGATATGTACCGAAGTGGACTTGCAGGGCGTATGCTCTATGATGGCTTCATCAAAAGCGCAAAGGCTCAGGGCATCGCGCTGTTTTTGGAGCATATAGGTAAGTGCCGCCGCCGCCATCACACTAAAAGTGAGCTTGCCACGCTCAGGCAGCGGGTAGTACATCGAGGAAGACACATCTACCACTAATTGGCAGCGCAGATTGGTTTCTTCTTCGTAGCGCTTTACAAAAAGCTTGTCGGTTTTGGCAAATACCTTCCAATCTATATGGCGGGTGCTTTCTCCGGTATTGTAGAGGCGATGCTCGGCAAACTCTACCGAAAAGCCGTGAAAAGGGGAGCGGTGCAATCCGGTGATGAAGCCCTCTACGAGTTGCTTGGCCAAAAACTCAATATTCCCAAACTCTCTTACTTCGTTCAAATCTACATTTAATTTCATAGAAGCCATATTTTAGGTGGACGGCAATCGTATAAAGATAGCTTTTTTGGGATAAATTTCAAAAATGATAAATCTTTTGAGGCGTAACACAAGCATCTAAGGCGATGTCGTGAGGGGCTACGTCGCTCACTTCCTCCACAGGCTCAAAGATAGAAAGCCCTATTTTGCGTACATTGGGGCGGCACTCCTTCAGAAAATAGTCATAAAAGCCCTTGCCATAGCCTACCCGATGCCCTTGTAAGTCGCATACCAGCAAAGGTACAAGCACTAAGTCTATTTGCTCTGGCGGTAGCAGCTCATTTTCGGCCACTTCGGGAATGCCCCAAGCACTGCGGCGATAGGTAGAGGAGGGCAGTGTGAGGCAATGCTCCATCATAAGGCTTTGGCTTTTGTTGCGCGGGCTCAGCACTTGCAAGCCTTCGTACTGCCAGAGGCTTTGCAAAATCGGCCAAGTATTGATTTCTTTTTGGGCAAGAATGGGCAGAAATAAATGCACCGTACGAAGGCCTTCGAGGCTTATCTCTCTGAAAAAGGTATTGTGTATCTCTTGACTGTATTGGGCAATGGCCGCTTCCGACAAGGCCAAGCGGCGGGCTTTGTAGTCTTGGCGTGCCTGCTGCTTGCTCAGAGCCATATTACATACATCTTTTGTTCAAAAGGTTGAAACACGCCCATCAGCTTTTCGATAAACTGTGGGTCGTTGAGATAAAAATTGAGGAAATTATCGTAGCGCTCTTGCAGCTTGCCCTCCGGAAAGAGTTTTTCTTTGAGATTGCTTAGTTGGTTGATTTGCGTTTCTTGCTGCTTTTCTTCGGCTTTTTGTAGCCTTTTTTCGAGCATTTCCAAAGATTTGATATTTTTTTGCGTTTCGGCACCTACCACGCCCTCCAGCGATTTGTCCACGAGGCCGGCTTTCTGGCGGATGGCCTCAAAAAGTGCTTCTAAGGCTTCTTTTTCGGCTTGGAGCGAAAGCTCGTGGCTGCTGTTGCGCTCCACCCAAGCTTTGCGCAGGCTTATTTCATCTAAGAAAAGCTCTTCGGCTGTTAGCCCCAATTTTTCAAAACGCTTCTGGTGAGTGCCATTGAGCAAGAGCGCCATATTGCGCAGCATCAGTATCGGAAAGCAGAGTTCGGCATCTTTTGTGGCAAAATATGCAAAAGTGCTTCGCAGCTCCAGCCAGTAGGCCAGCTCACCACCGCCACCAATATAAGCCAAATTGGGCAAAATACACTGCTGATACACCGGCCTGAGCAGTACATTCGGGCTGATTTTTTCGGGCGACTCTTGCAGCAGTTTTTCCATCGCTTCCTTGCTGAAATACAAATCTGTATTGAGCACCGCGAAGCCTTCGCCTTGGGCTACAATGCGCTCGCGCAGGCCTTCATCCAAATAAAAAAGGTTGATTTCGCGCGGGTTTACTTGCACTTTGTATTGTTGATTTCCCAATATCTCGGCACTTTGCGTTACCTTCTGAAAGGTGGGCTGGGCATACAACTCTTCACGCACCATGTCTGTCCAAAGTGCCTTGAGGCGCGGGTGGTCGGCATCTAAGCAAAGCAAGCCGTATTGTCCAAAGAGTGCATTTACAAAGTAACGAGTGGCATCGGCCAAGGTGTTTTGTTGGAGATAAGCTTCTCTGAAAAAGTCCGGGGCTTCGGGCAAAGCCTCCAAGATTTCGGCCAAGCCCTTGGGCGAGAGGCGGCCTACCGCACCACTTTTGCCTTCGGAAGACCAAGTGTGGCTTTTGCCAAAAAGATGAAAAGAAGCAATCTCGGCAAAATCGTGGTCTTCGCTGGCCATCCAAAATACAGGCACAAAGCGCTGCTTGGGATAGGCTTTTTGCAGCTCTTGGCAAGTACGAATGGCCGAAATGATTTTGTAAATAAAATACAGCGGACCACCAAAAATATTGAGCTGATGCCCGGTAGTGATGGTAAAAGTACCTTCTTGTTTCAGGGCTTCGATATTGGCTGCTGCGGCAGGGCTGAGCGTATTGGAGGCGTATTGGCTTGTCAATACCTCGGCAAGTACTTGGCGCTTGTGCAGACTGAAACGCTGCTGTGTAATTTGTGCCTCAAAGTTTTGTAGCTGAGGCGCATAGTCGTAAAGTGTATGGAGAGAGGGTTTTTCTTGGAGATAATCTTGAATGAGGGCATCAAGTACTGAAATATCGGTATAGTCGAGGCGTGTACAGTGAGATTCGGCAGTAGCAGACATAATGGGCGCTGAAGGCTAAATGGTTGAAGAGTAAAACAATAAAATTTTAACAGGCAATATTCAAAGGCCTTCTTCTTCGCGAATAAGGGGCTGGAAAGAGACCATGTAGGCTTGGCCGAGGTCGAAGAAGCCAAAGTTGTTTTGGTAGGCTTTGAACAAGTGGGCGGTGTTGCTGTCGTTGATTTCGGCCAAGGCTGTCAGCATTTTGGCTTTGATAGACAGGTGCCGGTCGAATATTTCCAGAAGATTCACCTGAGGAATAACGTACAACTCACAGCTTTCGGTATATGCGATGGCATTATAATGCCTCTTTCTTCCTTCGAGGAGTGCATTATTGCCTATTGAAACGTACTTTTCGGCAAAAGCCAACGTTTCAAAATCATCTTTTACGTCTAAGCTCAGTTCTATCGTGCCGCTTTTGATGATGTACAGGGCTTGATTGGGGTCGTTGCGAAAGAAAACGGCTTCATTTTTTTGGTAGCTGCGCACGTGTAAATAGGGCAAGAACTCGGCCATCTCCTCGTAGCTGAGGCTATGAAAAAGCTGCACACGGGCAAAAAAATTGAAAATACGGATTTGCTCTCTGGAAAAAGCTTTGCGAAAAGGATTGACAAATTTCATATTTATTAAAATTTAGGAAGCAGTTCTATATACAATACCTCTTGGCTGTGTGCTTCTAAGCGAAATCGCTCATCAATTTGCCAGCCGATTACCCATACAATCTGTGTCTCATCAGTGCCTAGTACCCATACTTGCTCTTTCAGAGGGCGTGGTACTTTGCGGTCGCCCAGATAATCACTTATTTTTTTGCTTCCTTTCATCCCCAAAGGGCGAAAGCGGTCGCCGGCTTGCCATTTTCTCAGCCAAAGTGGCTTATGGCGCAGCTTGCCCCAGTCCAAAAAAGCAACAGAAGGCTCTGTACTATAATGGAGTGGTGCCGATACAGGCATAACAGACCATTTCAGAGACAAGGCTTCGTGCTGGAAGCTTTCTGCGGCAATGTTTAAATATAAAAAAATATTTTGATTTTCTTCTTTTCTTGGCAA
>DAIQNQ010000123.1:3342-9110 GCA_036788275.1 Thermonemataceae bacterium | reverse complement strand
CTCTTTCTATCTGTATCTCCTTTTCTCGCAATACAATGAGTTGCTCTACGGCTTCGAGCAGTTCAGCATCGGTGGCGGCCAAGCTCACCACTTCGATACGCTCCTTGCGCCTTTGGCGAAAGAGCTCATGTTTCTCTTGGGAATATTCATCGTAGAGTGGCCAAAACTTCTTCTCCTGCTCGGTACTGAGCTTCACCCTTTTGGCGACAAACTCCTTGCGGGCTTGGCGAATACGCTCGCCCTTGCCTTGGGCTTGGAGGCCTTCGGAAAGGAGAAAAACACTCAAAAAAAGAAAAAAGATAAGAGATTGCTTCATTAGTAATATACTTTAAATACTGTCTAAACGGTCTAAATCGAGGTCTTCTATAAAATACTCCAGCGGCAAGCTGAGTTCTGCCTCTTGGAGGTCTTCTTTGCTGAGGCCGAGGTCTTCATTGGCAAGGCCATTTTCTAAGGCAGGTTTGTGATCGAGCAAGTCTTGGATGTGATTTTCGGTAAGTGCCCAATCATCAATATAGTCCATCGGCTCAAAGTTGGTATAAGCCAAGTATTCCAACATCTTTTCTTGCGAAACGTCTGCTTTCAGTTCCTGCCAAATTTCTTTTTGCTCGGGTACTTTTGCGGCTGGTTGGTACCAAATATACAATCCGATGGCTGCTGCTACTGAAGCTCCTGCCAGTGTTTTTGCCCAAGCAGGCCACGCAAAGGCAGGCAAAGGCCTGTTTTTTTGGGAAATTCTCTTTTGAATTTGCTGGGGCAGGTAGTCGAAATAAGCTTCGGGAACTTCAAAGGGATGTGTGTCGGCTTGTATTCCTGCCAATATACGAGGCTCCAAAAGCAGCGTTTTCCTTTCTATTTCTTGCGCCAAAAGCTCAAAATAGCCCTCCGGCACCTGAAAAGGCGGAGCGATAAAGGGATAATCGGCGAGGATAAAGTTTTTCATTGTATGATACTAAAATTTGGCTTTTAAATTCCCCTCCTTGCGAAGGAGGGGTTAGGGGTGGTTTACAAGATTTACCACGGCTTTTTAGAAGCACTTGGCTGGCAAAGGTTTAAAAATCTTTTTGCATCCATTCCTCTATTTTTTTTACGGCAATATGATAAGAGGCCTTGAGCGCCCCTACCGAAGTGCCCAAAATCTCCGACATCTCCTCATATTTCATCTCTTCAAAATACTTCATATTGAATACAAGTCTTTGTTTTTCAGGAAGTTTAAGGAGTGCTTTTTGAAGCTTTAGTGCAATCTCGTCGCCGGATATATGCGGACTATGGTCTAACTTGGCGGCCAGCTCTCCGGCCAAGTCGTGGATAGGCAAAAAATATTTATTTTTCTTTTTTCTCAAAAAAGCCAAGCATTCATTTACGGCGATGCGGTATATCCAAGTATAGAGCTGCGCCTCTCCCCTGAAATCATCAATTTTTTGCCATACCCGCACAAAAGTATCTTGGGTGAGGTCGTTGGCATCGTCGTGGTCTATTACCATCTTACGAATAAGCCAATAGATTTTCTGTTGGTATTTTCTTACCAAAAGGTTAAAAGCATAATTTTTAGAAGCCGGCGTGCGTAACTGCTCCAGCAGGTCTTGGTCTTCCATAGAAAGCATTTTGTGCAGCCCCCAAGGCGAGGGCTGCCACAATGTTATTTTCTGCGAAGCACTTTTTCTACGGCGGCTACGATATTTTCTTCCGAAAGACCGTATTTTTCCATCAGTTCTTCGGGCGTACCGCTTTCGCCAAAGCTGTCTTGTACGGCCACCATTTCCATCGGCAGGGGCATTTTGCGCGCCAAGAGCTGCGCAATGCTGTCGCCCAAACCTCCGTTCATCTGGTGTTCTTCGGCAGATACTACCGCTTTGGTTTTGCTTGCGCTGTCTAAGATGCAAGCCTCGTCCAAAGGTTTAATGGTATGAATGTTAATCACCTCTGCGGAGATGCCCTTTTCGGCCAAAGTTTTGGCGGCTTGGAGGGCTTTCCATACCAAATGTCCGGTAGCGAAGATGCTCACATCGCTGCCCTTTTGGAGGAGCAAGCCTTTGCCAATTTCAAAAGGAAGATTTTCAGGAATAAAAATGGGCACTTTGGGGCGACCAAAGCGCAAATATACCGGGCCATAATGCTCGGCAATGGCCATCGTAGCGGCCTTGGTTTGGTTGTAATCGCAAGGATTGATGACCGTCATACCGGGCAGCATTTTCATCAAGCCGATGTCTTCCAAAATCTGATGGGTAGCACCGTCTTCGCCCAAGGTAAGGCCTGCATGCGAGGCACATATTTTTACATTTTTGTGCGAATAGGCAATAGACTGGCGGATTTGGTCATATACACGTCCGGTAGAGAAATTGGCAAAAGTGCCTGTGTAGGGAATCTTGCCGCCGATGCTCAGGCCTGCCGCCAAGCCCATCATATTGGCTTCGGCAATGCCCACTTGAAAAAAGCGCTCAGGAAAAGCCTTTTTAAAAGCATCCATTTTGAGCGAGCCGATAAGGTCGGCGCAAAGAGCCACTACTTCGGGATTCTGTTGGCCTACTTCCAGCAAGCCGGCGCCAAAGCCGGAGCGGGTGTCTTGTTGGCCGAGTACTTCAAAGGGAGCATTCATATTGTATGGTATAGATAGCTGATAGAGTAGAATTTATACAAGATTATGAAAAAAGATGCGAAAACCCAGCACCGAAATATCGTCGGTTTGGCCTAAATCGCCCTTCCAAGTTTCCAACTCATCTTCCAGCGATTGCTTTTGCTTTTCGATGGGCAGGGGATGAATCAGATGGAGAAAATTCTTGAATTGGCGCGTGCCGTATTTCTTGGCTTCTGTTTTGCCAAATTGGTCGGCAAAGCCATCGCTGCAAAGATAAAACATATCACCTTCTTCGATGGGCATTTCGTGGAGGGTATAGCTACGTCTTTTTTCAAAGTATTTGTTTACCCCACCTATCGAAGATTTGTCTCCGGCGATTTCGTAAAGTTCACCATCACGCACATAGAGCAGCGGACGATAAGCGCCCGAAAACTGCAAAAGGCGCTCGTCGAGGTCTATTTTGCAGATGGCCATATCCACACTGTCTTGCGATTCGCCTTTTTCTTGGTTCAAGATGCTGATAATTTCCTGATTCATCCGGTAGAGAATCTCCATTGTATTGAGGTCGGCAGAATTGACAATCATCTTGAGCTTGGTAAAAGCCACAATAGACATAAAAGCCCCGGGAATCCCGTGCCCAGTACAATCACCTACGGCAACAAATATCTTGTTGTCAATACGCTTCCACCAGTACAAATCGCCGCTCACCACATCTCTCACCTTATAAAACACAAAGACTTCTTTGAGCCAAGAGGTGAGCGAGTTCATCTCCGGCAGTAATCCTTTTTGTATTTTGCTGGCTCTGTTGATACTTTTGAGAATATCTTCGTATTTTTTTTGCCACATGGGATGACCTTCAGGCAAGTCCAGATTTTGTTCCATTTATATTAAGCCAATTAATCAATCTATCAAAGTCTATGTGCAAAAGTAAGCATAATCCTGCATTATTTTGTATGCTGCCAAGGGCTTACTTTCCTTTTTTGCTAATATGCAAACCTTTTCCTTTAAGAGCGGAGCCCTCTTTAGGACTTTTTTCTTCGGATACTACTTCTTTTATCTCTGTTTTGGGGCTTTCCTCTGCTTTTTTGAAGAGGCCGCCGCGGAGTTTGGCTACGAGCGCGCTGTCTATCTCGCTGTCGAGGCCTTTGCTTTCTTCTTTTCCTGCAAGCGTACTTTCCTCTTTCAAGGGCAAGTTTTTGAGTATTTCAAAGACCTCTTGTATGCTTGGGCGCGCTTTGTGCTCGGCCTGAAGCATTTCATTGACCAACTTTTTGAGCTTTTGGGGCAAGGCGGCATCGCTCAGTTTTAGTTCACGGCCTTCTGCCGATGCCATAAAGGGATAAGTGTATTTTTTGGGAAAATCGGGCGTTTGCCCTGTCAGGTAAATGCTGTACAGCAAGCCCAGCGCAAAAATATCAGATTTTACCGTAAGGCTTTGGGCGGGCGCTTTGCCGGAGATATAAGCGGCCAACTCAGGAGAATAAAAAGCCATATCGCCTACCACCTCTTCCGACATTTCTGGAGGCGCTTCGGAGAAGTAGCTATTGTCAAAATCTATCAATTTGGCTGTATAAGCTCCTGTTTTGGTTTGTTTTATCAGCACATTGTCGGGCTTGAGGTCGCCGTGAACGATGCCCGCTCGGTGCAAAATAGACAAACTGTGGGCGATGGTTTTGAGGATAAGAATGCGATTGACCAAGGGCAAGGCCGCGATGTCGTCGGTAGAGAGCGAAGAGACATCAATTTTTTCGGTGATTTTGTAATATTTGCTTTTCCAGCGAAAGAAATCTATCGTAAAAATCAAATTGCCTCCTACCCCACATTTTTCATTGATTTGCTTCATCAAGGCTTGGTGATGCGCCTCAAACTTCAGGCATTCAGCCCTCTTTCTCTCTTTGGAGGCGGGGCTTCCCGGTGCATCGTCGGTAGGGTATTTGGGCGAAAGAAACTCCTTGATAAAATACTCCTTGCCTTCGCGCTCGGCAAAGCTCCACTTGCTCAGGCCGCCGCCGGCAGTACTGAAATCTTTGAGGATGCGGTATCCTTTGATGATATCTCCTTGCAGCATATTATGGATTTATATTTTTTCGGGAAAATCACTTTCTTTATACAACTCCCACAGATGGCTGCGGAGGGCATTTTTTTCATTTTGCAAGGCTTCCTCCGCGCTTTTCAGGCGGGCAGCTTCCTCCTTGAGGGCTTGCAGGCGCGCTTCAATTTTGTCGAGTGGGTCAATAAAAGACCATTTCAAAAATCGAAAACGATTGATAAAATATGCTTTCAGCACCTCCAAATCGTCGCCAAAGCCCAGTGTAAGCAAACTCAGCGAACAATCGTCGCCGGCTACGGCTTGGAGTTTTCCCAAAACAGCTTCTTTCCAATCGGCCACGCTTTGCACTTGGTATTGGTACAAGGCATTGACAATCAAATACTCAAAATGAGGCGGTGAAAGCAAATAGTTAAAACAGCCATCGCTGGCCGCCAACAAGATGAGGGGTTCTTCAAAACGATAATCTTGCTGATGCAGCACAAAGTGGCCATCGGCGTGGAGACAATTGGAAATGGTACCATCTTGCAGCAGATTTTCGAGGGCATCGGGCGCTTGGTGGAGGTCGTCTTGGGTGAGCTGGTGCATACCTTTTTTGGAAAGGGCATAAATACGCGAATCGCCCGCCCATAAGCAGCGCAGGTGATAGCGGTTTTGTGCCATCTCTTCGGCAGCCTCTATGCGCAGCAATACCGCCGCCAAAGTCGTAGGTAACGTTTTAATCAGCTTGCTTTTGAGTTTCGAGGGTACAATTTGGAGCTGGGCAGCCTCGTATTGGAAAGCCTCTTGCAACTTTTTTTGGAGCAAGTCGGCCTCATAGCGTTCAAAATCTTGAAGACTCTCGCATTCGGCAAAGAAGTTTTCGTGTACCCTTTTGGCCAAATTGGCAGCAATATAAGCCCCCGAATAATGCACGGGTGCTTCTTGGTGCTGGCAAGACACCGGGTACATCGTAGCCCCTGCCCCACCAAGGCCATCATACACCGCCAGCAATACAGTATCTTCCTCTGCATTGAGCAAGAGGCTGGGCGGTGCATCTTCGCCTTTTTGAGGAATTTTCTCTGTCCAGATAGTGAAGTATATCAAGCGCGATGAGGATTAGGATGATTGAATATTTTGTAGATACGCACTGCAGTGCGTATCTAC
>DAIQNQ010000123.1:1414-3242 GCA_036788275.1 Thermonemataceae bacterium | reverse complement strand
ATTACCTTCACCCGCAGGCTGTCTATGGCTTTGGCTTTTTGTGCCATCAGGCTGGCGAGGTCGTCGTAGAAGCGGAGGGCATTTTCCTTTACTTTGTCAATAATCGGCGACATAGAGCCGGTGGCATCAATACACATTACGATGTCCACGTTGTACTGTAATCCTTGCATATTTCAGGTGGTTGAGGTTTTATTTTTTGAGTAAACGTTCTATATCCAGCAGCGCCTTGTCTTGCAGGGCTTTTTGAAAGGCTCTCTCAGTATTTTGATAAGTGAGTATGCCCACATCTCCAATAAAAAGCAGATGTTGGCCTTCGATATTTTGCTCTCTGGTTTGATAGCCCAAGCGTTCTATGAGTTCAAAAACCGAGTTTTTATATTGCTCAAAATGCTGTGTCAAAGCTTGGTATTGCTGGTCGAGGTGGCCAAATACTCTTCGAAACTGCACATCGGTCATCACCTTTTTAAAGGTATCAGGATGTACATTTTCTGCATATTCGAGATATTTGAGGAGATAGTATTTGATTTCCCAATAAGCGGTATGCGACTCATAGTAGGTAGCAAAGAAGTCTTCCCAATTCCGAATATCATTCATAAATACCTCTCGCTCATAAATACGCCTCAAATTGAAAGCCATCAAGTTTTCGTGGTAATAGGCATACCATTCTTCCAACAAGCCATATATACCATTCTTTTGGGGAAGTATGGCCTTGTTTTGATTGTCAATCATCAAAGCAAAGCGTTCTCCTTGCAAAGCTTTGTCCACGAAAGGCGCCAGCTCATTGGCCGGAAAAGTACGAGGCTGATTGATAAGTACCAGCTCGCGATTGTCTAACCAATAAGCAAAGTAATTGTCTTCTACGTTGTTGTAGGAAATTTGATGCTCATAAAGATACTGGTAGGCCATACGCTGCCCAAAGTTGTGGGCCGTTTCGTGTATCGCCGAAGGCAGGCTGTGCAAAATCAGCTCCTTGCGCGAAGTGTCGGCAATGTAGTAGATATAGTCAATCGGGCGGCCTATCTGCATTACGATATTGGGTAATACGAGCTTATTGGGAATTTTGTAGTACCTTTCGAGCATTTCGTGGTGCAAAGGCGAGTATATTTGCAATACCTGCCGCACAAATTTGCGAGCACTCAGGCGACCCATATCCTGCGCGTCGAGCCTACTAAAGCTCCAAAAAATGCAAATACAAACCCAAAATATACTTTTGTATGCCATTGGCAGAAAGGTAAAGTGCGCTTTCATACAAAAATACAGTTAATTTCCATATAGCCCAATGCCCTCCAAGAATATTCTTATCGCCTCTGTACTCAAGCCTGCCGACGATATTCGCAGTTATCACAAAATCGGGCGCTCCTTCCAAAAGCTTTTACCCGAAAATACTTTTTATTATATCGGCCAAGGCCACCAAAAAGGGCTGCGCAGCGAGGGCAACATACACTTTTGGGAGCATCGCTTTGCGCGCCTCAGCCTTCGGAGGCTTTTGTTTCAGTGGCAATTCCTTAAATTTCTCTTTCAGAAGCGCCCTAAGTTGCTGCTCATCACCACGCACGAGCTGCTTCCGGCAGCAGTTTTGGCCAAGATTTTTCTAAAAATCCCCTTTATCTACGACCTCCAAGAAAACTACTACGCCAATATCCGGTACCTGCCCACTTTCTCCAAGCTGTTGCGGAGGCCTTTGGCGGTTTTGGTACGGATGGTGGAACAGTTTTGTACACACTTTAGCGCTGCCATTTTTTTGGCAGAGGCCTGCTATGAGGAGGAATTGGCCGAGCTGCTCAAAAACAAACCCTTCACCCTGCTCGAAAACAAGGCCTTGCCCTTG
>DAIQNQ010000123.1:0-1314 GCA_036788275.1 Thermonemataceae bacterium | reverse complement strand
CACTTGGTATCCCCCGCCCAAATACAAGCTGCGATACAGGAAAGCGATTTTTTGCTCTTGCCTTACAGCATCAATCCGGTATTTGCGCGGCGCATTCCTTCTAAGCTTTTCGAGGCATTGGCCTTGGGCTGCAAGGTACTCATGCAAAATAATCCTTTTTGGGAAGCGCAAATGGCCGCTTGGCAAGTGCAGGAGCAGGTGTTTTTTGTTGATTTTAAGACTTTCAATGCAGAGCAAGCCGCTTCTTTAGGAGAATATTGGAGGCAAATTTTACAAGAAAACGCCTCTCAAACTTCGGATTTTGCAGCAGACAGGCGTTTTTGTTGGGGCGAGGCAGAGGAAGCTAAAATCAGCCTTATTTTAAGCAAAACGGACATTATTTTTTAAAGGCCGTTTTAATTGTGTATTTTTACTTTGATTGTCAAAGTTTTTTGAATATACAAACAATTGATAAAAAGACAATTACAATCATCTATCTTTTTCACTCAAAAAGTGCAAAAAAACATTGAATAATTACAATAAAATGCTTAATATGCCCACAGAATCTAATCAACTCATTTTTTAACTCATAAAAACTTCAGAGACAATGGACAAACAGGGAAAATATGTGGCCTTGGTAACGGGCGCTACGGGCGGCTTGGGCACTGCGATGTGTCAGGGTTTACACAAAGACGGATATCGTGTGGTGGCACATTACCGCAATCCCGAAAAGGTAAAAGAATGGCAAGCCAAGATGAAATCCGAAGGCTTTGACTTTGATGTTGCCATGGCCGACGTGAGCGACTATGACTCTTGCGGCAAGATGATTCAGGAAATAGAAGCTCAGGTAGGCCCTATTGATATTTTAGTAAATAATGCAGGCATTACCAAAGATAAGCCTTTTCACAAAATGAGCTACGAAGACTGGGATGCCGTACTCAAAGCCAATTTGTACAGTGTGTTCAACTGCACACGCCAAGTGATAGAAGGTATGCGTGAGCGCGGCTTTGGGCGCATTATCAATATCTCCTCAGTAAATGGGCAGCGAGGACAGTTTGGACAAGCCAACTACTCGGCAGCCAAAGCAGGTATGCACGGCTTTACAAAGACCTTGGCGATGGAAGTAGCCAACAAGGGCGTTACGGTCAATACTATTTCGCCGGGCTATATCGGTACAGACATGGTGATGGCCGTGCGCGAAGATGTACGCAACCAGATTATCGCACAGATTCCCGTAGGGCGCTTGGGCGGCACCGACGAGATTGCCTATTTGGTGTCTTTCTTGGCCTCGGAACACGCCAGCTTCATCACAGGAGCCAACTACTCCATCAATGG
>DAIQNQ010000122.1:0-9186 GCA_036788275.1 Thermonemataceae bacterium | reverse complement strand
GTGATTTTCAGGATTTTCTTGATTGGTTATTCAAAATCCTTGTACATCAGGCTGGGTTGTACGCCCGTGTTGTTGTGGTATTTGGAGCTGGTGTATTTTTCAAATTCACCCTCGATAGAGTGGTAGTAAATCTGGCAGATTTCTACATTAGGATAAATACGGATAGGCTGCACACAGAAGATTTCGAGCGTCCAAAAGCCTGCAAAACCCACATCGCCAAAGCCCGCCGTAACGTGGATAAAAAGCCCCAGTCGCCCTACCGAAGAGCGTCCTTCGAGCATCGGCACGAGGTTTTCGGTACGGGTGTATTCGAGGGTGCGACCCAAATAAAGCTTGTTGGTTTCGAGAAGCAGCCCCTCTTCGGGAATGATGATGGGGCTGATGTGATTGGGCTTTTTCATATCCAATACAGACTGCTCATATACATACAACTCGCGGTGGAGGCGGAGGTTGTAGCTGTTGGGATTGAGCTGTGCAGCCTGATAAGGCTCTATGAAAATATCTTTGCCGAGGCGTTTTTCAATTTCTTTACCGGAGAGAATCATGGGGCTTGAAAGAACTAAAATCTGTGGAAAGGATGAATTGTATAAAACTCTAAAAATGCTTGTAAAAACTGCCCAAAGATAGACTTTTTTTTGGCAAAGCACCCAAAAACAAGAGGCTGATTTGGGCAAGCAGCTCAAAAAAGCACTTTTGCAGGCAGAACACAATCTCCCAAAAAATTTGCTTAAACAAAGAAGGCTTGGTACATTTACGAGCTTCTTAAAAGCATCTTCAAACAAAATAAACTTTTACTTTTATTTACAGAACTTCATTTTCAAACCTATGGAATCCACTGTACCTATCCAACGCAAGCATCCCAAGGGCTTGTATTTGCTATTTTTTACCGAAATGTGGGAGCGCTTTGGCTATTACCTCATGCTGGGTATTTTGTATCTGTATATGACCGACTCCCTCAAAGGGGGCTTGGGCTATGGCGAAGGCACTGCCAACGATATTTACGGTACTTACTTGGCCTTGGTATATCTTACGCCTTTTATTGGGGGCTTGTTGGCCGACCGTGTGTTTGGCTATCGCAAAACGATTATTTTTGGTGGTGCCCTGATGGCCGCGGGCTACCTCACGCTGGCTTTCCCCGGCGAACAGGCTTTTTATCTGGCCTTGTTTTTTATCATTATTGGCAATGGGTTCTTTAAGCCCAACATCTCTACACTTTTGGGCAATCTCTACAATACGCCCGAATACAAAGATATGAAGGACAAGGGCTACAATATCTTCTATATGGGGATCAACGTAGGCGCTTTTGTCTGTAATTTTGTAGCTGCTTATATGCGCAACAACTACGGTTGGGGCTGGGCTTTTGGAGCAGCCGGTGTGGGCATGATTATCGGTCTTATTACCTTTATGGCAGGGCAAAAGAGCATTGCGACAGGCGATGTAGTGAAGTCTAAAAACCCTGAAGATATGTCTTTGGGACAAATCGGTGCCATTATTTTCTTGCCTGCTCTGGGCTTTGCGGCGCTGGGTTATTTCTTGCCGATGTTGTTGAATGTGGATAATATCTTGGGTTCTCGCAGCAACGACGTATTCCTTTTTGCTTGTATTCCGGTAGTATATTTCTATTTGCGCACCTATCTCAAGGCCGATGCCGAAGACAAGAAGCCCTTGGGCGTATTGCTTTATATCTTTACAGTAGTAATTATCTTCTGGATGATTTTCCATCAAAACGGCAACGTACTCACCGACTGGGCAGAGCGCTATACCAAGCGCGAGATGTCGCCGGGCATAGAAAGTACCGCCAATAAGTTCAATTTGGTAGAAAAAGTAAGCACCACGCCAAGGCTCGTACCCAAAACCGATGCCGAGGGCAAGGTAGAAATTGCCAATGGCGACACCCTTCGTACAGAAGAATACGCCAAATACCTTCAAAACCTGCCCAAAGAAGAGTGGCCGCAAGAGGGCAAGGGCTTGAGCTTGGTTTCTACGGAGCTTTTCCAATCGCTCAATCCTTTCTTTGTGGTGCTTTTTACCCCTTTGGTCATTGCTTTCTTCAGCTTCTTGGGCGCGCGCGGCAAAGAGCCTTCTACCGTAGCCAAAATCGCTTGGGGCTTGTTTATCACGGGACTTTCTACGGTGGTGATGATTTTGGCCGTAAGCGTAAGTAATAATGGTGCTGATAAAGTATCGGCCATGTGGCTGGTGGGCACTTATGCCGTCATTACGATAGGAGAGCTGTGCCTCAGTCCGATGGGTCTGTCTTTGGTGTCGAAGCTTAGTCCGCCGCGCCTTACCTCCTTGATGATGGGAGGCTGGTTTTTGGCTACCTCTATTGGCAATAAATTGAGTGGTGTCGTAGGGCATTTGGGTACGGATAGTGCCTACAAAGGTCTGCCTTTTGTCATTAATCTTGTTGGGGCAATGATTTCGGCTGTGTTGCTGCTGGTGATGGTGAAGTCTTTCTCGAAAGTGTTGAATGATAAACTGAAGAAATCCTGATGGAATCCGGCAACAAAAAACAAGAAGAAAAGGCCTTCAAGCCTTTTATCTCTGCTCAGGAACTGATTCCCGAGTTTACGCCCAAGGCCATTATTTTGGGTTCTTTCTTCGGTATTCTCTTTGGAGCGGCTACGGTGTATTTGGGTCTCAAAGTGGGGCTTACCGTGAGCGCCTCTATTCCTATCTCGGTGCTGGCCATTTCTATTTTCAGAAAATTGGGCAAGGCCACCATTTTGGAAAGCAATATCGTACAAACCATCGGCTCGGCAGGAGAGTCGGTAGCGGCAGGAGTGGTCTTTACCATTCCTGCCCTGCTTTTTCTGTCGGGTGGGATAGATTATTTTCGTTATTTCCAGATATTCGTCTTGGCGCTGGCCGGAGGTATTTTGGGCGTATTGTTTATGATTCCGCTGCGCCGCTCGCTCATCGTCAAAGAGCACGGCAAGCTGCCCTATCCCGAAGGCACGGCCTGCGCCGATGTGTTGGTGGCAGGGGAGCGTGGTGGTAATTTGGCCAAAAAAGTTTATCAGGGCTTAGGCATTGCCTTTTTGTACAAAGGCCTGATGTCTATTGTCGGCCTCTGGAAAGAAGTGCCCGAATACATTATGAGCCGCAAGTCGGTACTGCCCCATTGGAGCGTAAGTGGCGAAATATCGCCGGAACTGCTGGGAGTGGGCTATGTTATCGGTATTCGCATTGCCGGAGTGATGGTCGCCGGAGGGATTTTATCTTATTGGGTGCTGATTCCGCTCATTACCTATTTGGGCGACTACATTACCGTGGCCATTGCACCCGCCACAGTGCCCATCAGCGAGATGTCTTTCGGAGAAATTCGCGCCAGCTATATCCGCTATATCGGGGCTGGAGCGGTTACTTTTGGAGGAACGATTACGCTGATTAAAACCATTCCTACGATTATTGCGGCCTTCAGAGATTCTTTCAAAGACCTGCGCCAAGGCCAGAAAAATACCGAAAAAGTGCAGCTACGCACCGAAAAAGACCTGCCCATCAGCTTTGTATTGGTAGGCTGTGTGCTTTTGGTGCTCTTTATGACGCTCATGCCCGCCATCCCTGTCAATTTGCTTTCTTCGGCCATGATTTTGGTCTTCGGCTTTTTCTTCGTAACGGTTTCTTCCAGAATTGTAGGCCTCATAGGCTCTTCTTCCAATCCTATTTCAGGTATGACCATCGCTACCCTGATGGCTACCTGCTTGATTTTCTTGGGTATCGGCTGGACGGGCGATGCCTACCAGCCCATCGCTTTGGTGGTAGGTTCTATCGTGTGTATTGCCTCGGCCAATGCGGGCGCTACCTCCCAAGACCTCAAAACGGGCTATATCGTGGGGGCTACTCCGGTCAAGCAGCAGCTTGGCCTGATGATAGGCGTATTGGTATCGGTGGTGGCCATTGGCGCTACCTTGATTTTGCTCAACGACACCATCGGCATTGGTATCAAAACCCTCGAACATCCCAAACCCTTGGATGCCCCGCAAGCCGTACTGATGAGCACCATTATCAAAGGAATGCTCGACCAGAGCTTGCCTTGGGGCTTGGTGCTCATAGGCATGTCCATGGCGGCAGTAGTAGAGTTTTGCGGCGTAAGCTCGCTGGCCTTTGCTGTGGGGGCTTATCTGCCACTTTCGGCCACAGCGCCTATTTTTGCAGGAGGCTTGGTAAAATGGTGGGTAGAGCGCAAGCAGCCCCAAGGCCAAGATGAAGGCGAAATAGGGGCGGGGGCGCTCTTTAGCTCTGGCCTGATTGCCGGAGGTGCTATGACGGGCATTCTAATCGCCATTTTGCTGGGTATCAATGTGGGCGAAGGCTCTTTGATGAGCTTGATTAATACCGAAATAGGTGAAAACATGGGCATCGCCGGAGATATTCTCGGCTTGGCAGCTTTCTTAGCGCTGGCCATCTTGCTCTACCGTGTGGCTATTCCCAAAGACAAGTAAAAATGCAATTTGAGCATATAGGATAAACTTATATGCTCAAATTGTAAATAATTTTCTCGAAAAGTTTGATATTCAATATTTTTTCATATTTTTGCACTCCCATTGTATAATGGATTGATTCTTAGTTACTCACCAATGCCGACTCCTATCGCTCTAAGAGCCGGTGTAAACAGAGCGAAATATCCAATCATTTATGGCAAATAAAACAAAAGAATTTAACTGGGACGATTTTGAAAATGCCAAAGGCTTTGGCGGTGCGTACTCTCAGGCAGAAAAAGAAAAACTCGAAGCGCTCTATGAGCAAACCCTCAACGAAGTAGTAGAAAACGAAGTAGTAGAGGGCACTGTCGTAACCATCACCGACAGAGAAGTGGTGGTAAACATTGGCTTTAAGTCAGACGGCCTTGTGTCTATGTCTGAATTTAAAGATATGCCCGACCTCAAAGTGGGCGACCGTGTGGAGGTGTTTATTGAACAACAAGAAGACCCTAACGGACAGATTCTCCTCTCCAGAAAGAAAGCCAAAGTGCTGACAGCTTGGAGTAAAATTGAGAAAGCACTCGAAAACGATACCGTTATCGAAGGTTTTGTAAAGCGTCGTACCAAAGGTGGACTGATTGTGGACATCTTCGGCATCGAGTCTTTCTTGCCCGGCTCTCAAATTGATGTAAAACCTATTCGCGACTTCGACATTTTCGTAGGAAAGAAAATGGAAGTGAAAGTTGTGAAAATCAACCATACCAACGACAACGTAGTAGTATCGCACAAGGTACTTATCGAGAAAGACCTCGAGCAGCAGCGTCAGCAAATCCTCAACAACCTCGAAAAAGGACAGGTGTTGGAAGGTGTTGTGAAAAACATCACCAACTTTGGGGTATTTATTGACCTTGGTGGCGTAGATGGCTTGCTCCATATTACAGATATTTCTTGGGGTCGCGTAAATCACCCTGAGGAAGTATTGAAACTCGACGAAAAACTCAATGTAGTAGTACTCGATTTCGACGAAGACAAGAAGCGTATCTCTTTGGGTATGAAGCAACTTGTAGCGCATCCTTGGGATTCGCTCGCTGAAACCCTCGTGATTGGCTCCAAAATCAAAGGTAGAATCGTAAACGTAGCCGATTACGGTGCTTTCTTGGAGATTACTCCGGGCGTAGAAGGCCTGATCCACGTATCTGAAATGTCTTGGTCGCAGCACTTGCGCAATCCTCAAGACTTTATCAAAGTAGGTGATGAGCTGGAAGCCGTAGTACTTACTTTAGACAGAGACGACCGTAAAATGTCGCTCGGTATCAAACAACTTACCGAAGATCCTTGGACCAAGGCCGACATGATTAGCAAATACGCTATCGGTACACAGCACAAAGGTATTGTACGCAACATGACCAACTTCGGTCTCTTCTTGGAATTGGAAGAAGGTATTGATGGATTGGTACACGTATCTGACCTTTCTTGGACAAAGAAAATCAAGCATCCTTCCGAATTTGTAAAAATCGGTGATGAGTTGGAAGTGAAAGTGCTTGAATTGGATGCTGAAAATCGTCGCATCGCCTTAGGACACAAGCAACTCGAAGAAAACCCTTGGGATACTTTCGAGACCATCTTTACCGTAGGTTCTGTACACAAATGTACGCTTACTAGCAAGTCTGACAAAGGCGCCGTATTGGAGCTTCCTTATGGTATCGAAGGTTTCTGCCCTATCCGCAACCTCAGCAAAGAAGACAGCAGCTTGCCAGAAGTAGGCGAGGCTTTGGACTTCAAAGTGTTGGAGTTTGTGAAAGGTGAAAAGAAAATCATCCTCTCGCATGCCGCTACTTATGGTGCTGCTCAAGAAGAAGAAAGCAGCAGCGAAGAAGCACCTAAGAAGAAGAGCACAGCAGGTAGAAAGAAGAAAACTGAAGAAAGCGGTAGCACCAGCAACTTGCCCGAAGCAGAGAAATCTACCCTCGGTGATATCGAAGCACTCTCTAATTTGAAGGAGCAAATGGAAAAAGGGAAAAAATAAATTCCTTTTATCCTCTTGATAATCAAAAGTCCGTATCTCAGATACGGGCTTTTTTAGTAAAAAAACACTATAATATTTGCGAATACCAAGGCGCTTTGCTAATATTGCAGTCCCAAATCCACTCTAAGGTTTCGTGGCCGAGTGGCTAGGCAGGGCTCTGCAAAAGCCCGTACAGCGGTTCGAATCCGCTCGAAACCTCACCTTTTGCCTCTTTACCTGTTAAAGAGGCTTTTTTATATCACAGCAGCATTTCTTGCTTTTCTCCTCATGTCTGCAACAATCCCTCTGCTCTCTTTTTTAGAAGACCAACTATGGTGGCATTGGCAATGGTTCAGCCCGGCTGTGTTGCAAGAGTTCTCTTGGGAAAGTCGCCAAATCCTTTATCTTATTCCTTTTGTGCCTTTGCTTTTGGTTTTGCGTTGGCTTTTGGCCATCCCGCTGCATCAAAAGCTGGATATCGCTTTGCCCGCGCGTGCGCTGCGTTTTCAGTGGCTGAGCTTGTTGCGCTTTGTGCCCGATATACTGATGAGTCTTTTTTTGATACTCCTGCTCATGAGCTTGGCGCGCCCACAAAAGGTGAATCAACTGATAAAGAAATACACCGAAGGTATAGATTTGGTATTGGCCTTGGACGTATCGGAGTCTATGCTGATAGAAGACTTTACACCCAATCGCCTGGTCGTAGCCAAAGAAGTGGCTCAAAAGTTTGTATCGGGGCGCTTTCAAGACCGTATCGGCTTGGTGGTGTTTTCGGGTGATGCTTTTTCGCTTTGCCCACTTACGACCGACTACCGCCTGCTCCAAGACTTTATTGGGCAGGTAGAATTTGGAATTATCCAAAAAGGAGGTACGGCCATTGGCAGTGCGCTGGCCGTATGTACCAACCGCCTGAGAGAATCTGAAGCCAAAACAAAAGTAATTATCTTGCTCAGCGACGGCGACAATACCGCAGGCAACTTGGAGCCGAATACTGCCGCCGAGTTGGCCAAATACTATGGCATCAAGATATACAGCATTTTGGTAGGGCAGGAGGGACAAGTGCCTTATGGGCGTGATGCCTTTGGCAATGTACGCTATATTAGCAACAGCATAGACGAGAGTGCCCTGCGCGGCATTGCGAGTATTGGCAATGGCTTATTTTTTAGGGCCAATGATGAACAAGCTCTGGAAAGTATTTTTAAGCGTATTTCGGAATACGAAAAATCGGAGATTATCGAGAGTAGTAGCACGCAAGCCAAAGATTACTATCGGATTTATTTGATTTGGGCAATGATTTGCTTTTTGCTTTGGCTACTGCTCAAGAGTACTTTTATGAATAATTTTTTGGAAGATTAAATACTCGTACCTATGATTATTGGAATAGCCCTTTCGGGAGGAGGCGCACGCGGCATCGTGCATCTCGGCGTGTTGCAAGCCTTACACGAAATGGATATCAAGCCTACGCGCGTGGCCGGAACGAGTGCTGGTGCTATTATTGGCGCATTGTACTGCAACGGCTACACGCCACAAGAGATTATGGAGATTTTTGAGGAGACGAAGTTTCTGAAGTATATCAGTCCTACTATCGGCAAGGCAGGTTTATTGAATATCGAAAAAACCAGGGAGCTGTACCTGCGCTATCTGCCTCACGATTCCTTCGAGGCGCTCAAATACCCGCTGAGCGTGGCTGCTACGGATATTGAAAAAGGAAAAACGATTTATTTTTCGGAAGGGGCGCTTATCCAGCCTATTTTGGCTTCGGCTTGTATTCCGGTGGTGTTCAATCCGGTAGCTTACCAAGGGCATCTTTTGGTAGATGGGGGCATCCTCAACAACCTCCCGACGGAGGTGCTGCGCCCGCATTGCGACAAGCTCATCGGTGTACACAGCAATCCTTACATCAATGTGCCCAAGATAGACTCTATGCGCACGATTATCGAAAAAAGCCTGATGCTGGCGCTCACCGTAAACGCACACCAAAGTATGCAGCTTTGCGACATTGCTTTGGAGCCACCACAAATGGGGCAGTTTGGTACTTTCGACATCAAAAAAGCCAAGGAGATTTTTCAGATAGGCTACGACTTTACCTACGAGCAACGCAGCGAAATAGAGGCAAAATTAAAGGCTTAGACCACCCATTTGCAGAATCTTGTCGAAGTGGTCGCTGGAGACAGGCATCACCGAGAGGCGGCTCTGCTTGATAAGCCCGATATTGGCCAAGGCGGGTTCTGCCTTGATGGCTTCGAGTGTAACAGCCTTGGGAAAAGCCGCTACGGGCACAAGGTCCACCACTACCCACTGCCCGCTGTCGTCGGTAGGGTCGGGGTAAGCTTCTTTTTTTACCTGCGCTACGCCCACGATTTCCTTGCCTTCGTTGCTATGGTAGTAGAGCACATAATCATCGGTTTGCATGGCCTTGAGGTTGTTGCGCGCCTGAAAGTTGCGCACACCGTCCCAAAAGGTACGCCCATCGCGCTGTAAGTCTTGCCAGCTATATTTGTAGGGTTCTGATTTTACGAGCCAGTGTTTCATTGGGTGAATGAGAGAATGGTTGAATGAGTGCAAAAATAGGCTTTTTGCCGGAATAATGCGCTTGGGCTTTTCAAATGTTTGTATTCTGAAAGGAGTGTGCCAGTATTGAGATGCTATTGGTAGTACTTTATTGTTCAATGCCTAATCGCTTGTTTAATTCTGCATTTTCAAAGCTAATGATTCTCTCTCTAGGAATAAGTAATTTTTCAATTTGATTATTAT
>DAIQNQ010000121.1:0-9251 GCA_036788275.1 Thermonemataceae bacterium | reverse complement strand
TCGCCCATCATCACAAAAGCTGCCCAATAATAAGGTTCCGGGTATTTGGCTTTTACGTGGGCTTGGGCTTCTTCAAAGGCCTGTGTGATATTGCGTGAGCTTGCCCACGCTTTGTAGAAGGCCGTCATCAGCTCTTGGGTGGCCTGGTCATCTACCTTCCAGAGGCTCATGAGTACGTTTTTGGCTCCGGCAATCCTGAAAGCCCGCTGCAAGCCATACACTCCTTCGCCATTGCGCACTTCGCCCAAGCCTGTTTCGCAGGCCGAGGCTACCACCAGTTCGGTATTTTGTAGGTCTAAGGCCATGGCTTCGTAGGCGGTCAGGATGCCGTCTTCGC
Organism: Thermonemataceae bacterium; assembly: GCA_036788275.1. GTDB lineage: Bacteria > Bacteroidota > Bacteroidia > Cytophagales > Thermonemataceae > DAIQNQ01. Next base: position 8,914 of record DAIQNQ010000121.1, on the reverse strand, counting down.
CTTGGGCATTGTATTTATTGGCAAATACATTTTTGGCTCCGGCCAAGAGCAGGCCTGAGCGGAAGAGTGGATTTTGGTTCTTTTTGCTTCTGTTGAGGTTGCTTTCGGGGTCTTTCATAAAAAAACCGTGGGTCGCAATATGCAAAATACTGGGATTTTGTATTTGCTTGAGGTGTTCTTCGCTTGCTTCCTCTGCAAGGTACTGCCTGAAGGCTAACTTTTGCTCGCTAAAAACCTGCGCAATATTTTCCACTTCTACCTTTGTACCGGGCAAGGGCGTGATGTTGCCCCCCTGCAAGAAGCGCTCGTTTTGGAGGGCTATTTCTTGTAGATTGCTGTTTTTCTGTGTGCCCACTTCTTTGCTTTCCTTAAAGTTGAGGTTATAATCGGGAAAGCCAAAAAATACACTTTCTTGATAAGGTACTTTGCTTGCCGCTTTTTCTGCAAGCAGCAAGTCTTTGCTATTGCTTAGAAGCTGCATTTTCAGCTCGTCTATCAGGTATTTGTCTGTTTCGGGATTGTAAAGCGCCTGCATACTGAGCTTGTTATAGACCCCATCAGCAGAAAAATACACCTTTGTAATGCCCGGCAGCTTGTCTTTGATAGGTTTCCAGAAGGTCTGATAAGACCTTGTATCTTTGCGACGCGCCCTGATAGAATTATTGAAATAGGCAATCTCGCTTGTTTCGAGGGCGTGGCCATTGGGCAGCAGCAGGAGTTCGGGCTGCTTTTGGGTAGTAGCCCTTACAATCAGGGCTACATATACGGTATCTATCCGGTCTTTGCGGAGCAGCAGGGTTCTGACAATCTCCACGCTGGCTTCGTTGGCCTTGAGCTGCTTTTGCACTTCTTGCCAAGTAGGTCTTTTCCTGAGATTTTGGGCGGCAAAGGCCTCCGACTTTTGGCTCAGGCTTCTTTCTATTTGTTTGATTTCCTCTTCCAAAGCTTTTTCATTGATGCCGGTTTTTTGCTTGTCTTCTTCGGGCATTTGATAGACCTTGTTTAGGTAATTGCGCTTTTCTTGCCAAGAGGCATAGAGCTGCTTCAGATTTTGGTCGGGTGAGCGCAAAATACGCTCTCTGATACTGTTGCTTTCGCTAAAAAGTACCGCCTTGGTGGCTAATTGCAAGTTGTACAGCTCGGCAGCTATCGCATTTTTTTGGGGATGGTACAGCACAAAGAAGTTTTGGAGATGCATAAAAAACTCCTTGCTGTTTTCGTAGAAAGCTTCTTTTTCTTGCTCCGAAAGCGCCGGAAACACGTTGTCTAAGAAATGGTACTTTTGCGCAAGCAAAACCTTGTAAAGGGCTTCGGCCTTGGCAAAGCTGCCCAGCTGCGTATAGCACTCGGCGAGATTTTCTTGGGTGCTCCAATAAGTTGTAGAGCTTTTATCGCCCAATTTCTCCAAAATTCCAATACTTTCCTTGAGCTTGGCTTCGGCCTCCGGGTAGCGATGCTGGCTGAGGAGCAGCACGCCCTCGCTATTGAGAATGCCCGCATAGTCAGAGGAGTTGACACCGAAGATGTTTTTATACACTTTTTTAGCAAAATCGAAGAAAGACTGGCTGTCGGCGAAGCGCTTGCTGTAGAGATATACAAAGCCGAGATTGTTACAAAAAACCGCAAATTTCTTGTCGTAGAGATGGTTTTCTGTTTGGGTATAAAGCTGCAAAGTGGCTTCATAATAATTCAGACTCTTTTCTATTTGGCCTGTATTGTTGTAGAGTTGCGCCAAGGCCGACATCACCTCGATATGTTTGGGATGCAGCTTGCCCAGCTTTTGTTCCAATATTTCCTTGGCTTGCAGATAAAGCGCCTCGGCCTCCTTATAAAAGCCCATATTGTCGTACAAAAAGCCCAAATTATAAAGCGATTGGGCGTATTCGGGATGCTCCTTGCCCAGCAATTTTTCTCTAATACCGATACATTCCTTGAAGTATTGCTCCGCCGATACATAGGCTCCTTGGGCGGTTTGGAGATAGGCCAAATTGCTCAAAGCCGAGGCATAGGCCTCCGACTCTTTTCCTAAGTTTCTGCGGGCTATTTCCTTGCATTCCGTAAAGGCTTTTTCGGCTTGCAAGAGGCGGTCGGTGGCTTGATACACCGTACCCAAGCTGGAGAGGGTGGCGCGGTAGCCTCTTTTGTCTTTGTCGTCGTTTTTCTGATAGAGTTCCAAACTCTCTTTGAGGAGCTGCTCGGCGAGGGCATAGCGGCCTTGCTCTATATACACCAAAGCCAGCGACTTTACCACGCCAGCATAATCTAAAGCGTGCTTGGGGGCATTTTTCCAGATGGCGCGTGCTTCGGCGAGGGGTTTTTCGGCTTGGATGTACAAGCCTTGCTGGTAATAAGAGATGCCCAGCATATTGAGGATGACGGCATAATCGGGACTTTCACCTTTGAAATAGACTTTGCAATCGGGCAAGATTTTTTCAAAGATAGGAATGGCTTTTTGATAGTTTCCGGCGGTGTAGGCCACTTGGGCGGCGAGCAATTCGGTATAAACCCTGTCGGAAAGAGCTTTTTCTTTGTCCACTTGGGCTTTTATCTCGGCTACTTTGGCCTCCAAGGCATTGAGCTTGTCCAAGTCGGCGGAGTAGTCGTAGCTGAGCTTCATCACATTGATGGTAGAGCTGAGGTCGCCTTCTTGCTGCCCAAAAAGCTGCACAATGGCGTAGAGATATTCATCAAAATAAATGCTTGCCTCGGCAAACTTGCCCAATCGGAAAAAGCCCAAGGCCTTTTTGATACGGGCTTTGCTGTCTTTATCGGTGGCCTTTTTGCTATAATTATCGGCAGCCTCAGGCTTCCATTGCTTGTTGCGGAAGGCCTGTACTTCTCGCTGAAAAACCTCTTGGTGGAGTGTATCTAAAGGGGCGATGGCTTCTACCACTTTGAGGGCTTCTTGCATATTGGCAAGGGCTTTAGCTGGATCTTTTTGTCCCCAAGCACCTTTTGCACGCTGGCGCAGCGCCAAGGCATAGAGGAAAGACTTGTTGCCGAGACTGCGGTAGAGGGCAATGGCCTCGTCGAGACGGGCATTGGCTTGGGGCACTTTGGCACTACGCAGGTAAAAATTGCCGAAGCGGCGAAGCATTTCGGCATATTCTAAGGTATTTTTCCCAAATTTTTTGTCATTTTCTATTTCCAAAAGAGCCAGCTGGTACTGTCGCTCCGCTCCCGTGGGGTTGAGGGTGCTTTCGTAGCATTCGGCCAAGCGGCGACGGTACTCGGCTACATTTTTATTCTGCATTTTCAGCTTTTCGGTATAAACAAAAGCATTCTCAAAATGCGGAATGGCTTCTTTATACTGCTGTTTGTTGAAATACTGAATAGCCAATTTGGTATCAGTATTGAACTGCTCCGGGCTTTGGGCATAGCCAAGGCTACTCAAGCCCCACAAAAGGCAAAGGACATAGCGCATAAGTAATTTATTTTTGTTTGCTACAAAGGCCGCAATAAGTATGCTGTTTTTCAGAATGTGGAGATATTGCAGGCAGTACGGACGTTGCATGCAAGGTCTCCACATCTTTTCACCACCTCTCCGCCAGCCTTGCCCCTACCTCTGTACCAATGGCCACGCCCATACCATTGAGGCACAAGCCCAATACAATGCCTTTGTCCACTTCTTCGATAATAGGCTTGCGAGCGGTATTGAAGGCCATTACACCCGCCCAGCGCTCTTGTATCTCAAAGGAGCGATGCGGCAGAATCACCTCACGCAGCTTTTCTTCCAAATCATCCATGATAAAGTCCGAAACAGCCATCTCCGTGGTGCTTTCGGCTTCCATGGCGCGGTGGCGACCTCCTCCAAAAAGTACCGCCTGCCCCACATTGCGGAAATAATAATAGCCTTCCTCAAAATGAAATGCTCCTCGAAAGGGCAAATCGGCGATGGGGCTGGTCATCAGTACCTGTCCGCGTCCGGGCTGTAAATCCAAATGCGGAAAGAGCTGCTTGCTAAAGGCATTGGTGCAAACAAAAACTTTCTTGGCTTTAAAAGTCAAAGTTTTCTGCTTTTCAAAAAAATTGTTTACTTCTACTTCTACCTCGTGTGAGCTGCTTTGAAGATGGCCTACCTCTGCCCCTGTGAGCAATACCGCCCCTTTTTGCTGCACATAGTGTTGGAGGCGCTGCATCATTTTTCCGGTGTGGAGCTGCCCTTCCAGAGGATTGAAAAGCAGTGTTTTGATTTGCTCCGAAAAACCAAATCGCTGGATGTCGGCATCTTGTCGGCGAAATACCCGCTGCCCCAGCAAAGGCGCGAGCAAGTCATTCACCGCTTCCATTTGTGCCAATGCAGGACTTTGCGCTTCTGTAAGCAGCTCGTAGCCGCCCAAAGGCTCATAACCGATAGCTTCGCTGCCCAAGCGAGCCAAGAGGGCTTGGAGGCCCTGCCAGCGCTGCTCAATAAGGGCAAGCGTCGCTTCTTGCCCCACTCTTTCTATGTCCGACAAAATCTCGGTAAGGCTGCCAAAGCAGGCAAATCCGGCATTTTTGGTACTCGCACCTGTCGGCAGCAGTCCTCGCTCCAATACCAGCACCCGAAGGTGTGGATGTGCTTCGAGAAGCGAGGCGGTGGTACTCAAGCCCACCAAGCCCCCACCCACTACCAAGGCATCGTATTCCAAGAAGGTATCTTTTTCCCAAAAGCTAAGCATATTTTTTTACTTGATGAATAAAAACAAAAATACGGTTTCTGACCAAATAATGCAGCGCGCAGGGCATAAAAAAAGCCTCCGAGTTTCGGAGGCTTTTTGAGGATATATCAAGTAAGTACTAAACCACAGAAATACGCTTGAAAGCGCTTACGGTTAGGTCTTTGCTAATGCCTTGGAGCATTTGGCGTACCGACTTGGAGTTATCTTTTACAAACTCTTGGTTGAGCAAAGTAGCTTCTTTGTAGAATTTGTTGAGCTTGCCCAAAGCGATTTTTTCAATCATTTCTTCAGGTTTGCCTTCGTTGCGAGCTTGCTCTTTACCGATTTCGATTTCTTTTTCAATCACTTCGGCAGATACATCTTCCTTGTCAATAGCGATAGGGTTCATCGAAGCAATTTGCATCGCTACGTCTTTGCCCGCTTGGAGTACATCCGCGCCGTTAGCACCTTTCAATGCCACCAATACACCCATTTTGCTATTGCTGTGCAGATAAGATACTACTTGCTCTCCGGTGATGTAGCTGTAATCGCCGATAACGATTTTCTCGCCTACTTTTCCCGTAAATTCCAAGATTACCTCTTGCAAAGTGCGACCATTGGCTTGTGTGCCGAGAAGCGCCTCAGAGGTAGTGCATTTGTGGGCGATGGCTGTATCAAGGGCCAGCTTGGCAATGCTATTGAACTCATCATTTTTAGAAACCGACTCTGTCTCACAGTTGAGCGAGAGCATCACAGCTTCCGTATTGTTATTGTGAATCAGTACTACTCCTTCTTTGGTTTCGTTATCAGCACGCTTGGCAGAGATTTTCTCTCCTTTTTTGCGGAGGATTTCGATGGCCTTGTCAAAATCGCCATCGGCTTCGGTGAGCGCCTGCTTACAGTCCATCATGCCCATACCGGTCATTTGTCGGAGTTTGTTTACGTCTTGTGCAGTAATTGCCATCTTGTTAGAAATTTGTGCGTTAGAAAATGATTGCAAGATAAGAAAGCCTTGCTTGTGGCTCTACTTTCTTTGTTTATGGAATTGTTATGATTCTGGGGGCTTACTAACAAATATTGAGCGTGCCTTCCTCCGGGGAGCGGCATCGCCCAATACTCGTACAGGGTCAGACCCTTTCAAAGAGATTATTCGCTTTCTTTTTCGTCGCCTTCTCTCTTCTGATTTTCTTCTTCTTTCAGCTTCAGGTCTTCTTTCTCCTGCTTGCGCTCGCTGAGAGCCTCTTCGATAGCATTGCCAATGTATTTGGTAATGATTTCGATAGACTTGTAAGCATCGTCATTGGCAGGAATCGGGAAGTCCACCTCGTTGGGGTCGGAGTTGGTATCTACCATCGCAAACACAGGAATACCCAGCTTGAGGGCTTCTTTGATGGCGATGTGCTCGCGCTTGATGTCCACAATAAACAGAGCCGAAGGCAGGCGAGAAAGGTCGGAAATACCACCAAAGATTTTACCCATTTTGTCTCTTTCGCGCTGAATCTGCAGGCGCTCACGCTTGGCCAAGTTGTTGTAGCTGTCGCTTTTCATGAGTTTGTCAATAGACGACATTTTCTTAAGCGACTTCTTGATTGTACCAAAGTTGGTAAGCATACCACCGAGCCATCTTTCTGTTACGAAAGGCATTTTGAGGCGCTTGGCTTCGTTAGATACAATCTCTTGGGCTTGCTTTTTGGTAGCTACAAACATGATTTTCTTGCCCGAGCGCACCACTTTGCGGATTTCCTCGGTAGCTTCTTCGAGGCAAGCCAAGGTTTTGTTGAGGTCAATGATATGGATACCGTTCTTCTCCATGAAGATGTAAGGCGCCATTTTGGGGTCCCATTTGCGGGTAAGGTGGCCAAAGTGCACCCCCGCATTGAGTAGGTCTTTATATTCTAAATTTGCCATGATTTCAAAGACAATATTGAGGATAAATGATTGAGAAAATAGATTAGCGCTTGCTGAATTGGAATCTTCTGCGCGCCTTACGACGACCATACTTCTTGCGTTCTACGGCACGAGGGTCGCGGGTAAGGTAGCCTTCTTTTTTGAGGGCAGGGCGGAACTCAGGGTTCAGCTCTATCAAAGCGCGGGCAATCGCCAAACGCAAAGCTTCGGCTTGACCGGCCAAGCCACCACCATCTAAATTGGCTTTGATGTCATATTTTCCCAGTTCATTCACCAATGCAAAAGGTTGCTGAATGATGGTTTCCAGTACGTCAGACTTAAAATAGTCTATCAGTTCACGGCCATTGATAATGATTTTTCCACTACCGGGCTTCATATATATACGTGCTACGGCAGTTTTTCTTCTACCGAGAGTGTTGAGTATGTCCATTGTCTAAAGCGCTTAATAGGTGAGTTTGATTTCTTGAGGTTGCTGTGCCTCGTGAGGGTGCTCAGGGCCATTGTACAAGTACATGTTGTGAAACACCGTTCTGCCAAGGCTGTTTTTGGGGAGCATTCCTTTTACAGCTTGCTCCACAAGGCGGGTAGCTGTAAACTTCTGCTTCACCTCCAGGGGCGTTCTGAAACGCTGCCCACCGGGGTAGCCTGTGTGGCGGATATAGACCTTGTCGGTCCACTTTTTACCTGTCAAGCGAATTTTATCGCAATTGATAACGATCACATAATCCCCACAATCCGCATTGGGTGTGTAGTTGGTTTTATGTTTTCCACGGAGGATGCTTGCTATCTGGCTCGCCAAACGACCAAGCACGGCGGAGTCAGCATCCACGATGACCCATGTTTTGTTTGCCGTAGCTTTGCTAACCGAGATAGTCTTGTAACTTAATTGATCCACGTATCTCTTTGTGTTTAAGGTTGATGAATAAAATATGGATTCCTTCTGTGTTAAAAAAGGACACAAAAATAGATATATTGCTGATTACTTGCAAGTTTTGATGGCAATTATTTTTGCGAATATTTGTCTCCAAACTAAAAAATTGTAGCTTTGTGGCGTAAAATGATTGTTTGTGAAGATTTTTGCTATGAGACTATCCCTACTTTTTTGTGCTGTTTTCTTGTTGCTTTTCGGGTCGGCGTACCTCTCGCCCCTCTCTGCGCAACAAAAAGGTCAAGAAGCGCTTTTTGAAGCTTCCAAATTACAGATGCTCTGCCAAGCCGTGCGCTTCAATTGCTTGGCGCAAGGCAAATACGAGGTAGCCAAGCAGATTAACTGTGAGAGCTTCGCCAAGCTGGAGCGCTCTATCCCCAACAGCTACAAAACTTCCAAAAAGCTGCTCAGCCAGCTCAAAGGCAAGCAATACAACAATTATCCCCTGATTGAAGAGCGCATCGAAAAACTCAGCGCCGACATCGCCGAAGAGCTTCTTAAAATAGGCAATGCCGTAAAAAAAACCAAAGAAGACAAGCTGGCTTGGCAAAGCAGCGTGGACTCCCTCACCCTTAGCTTTCAGCAAGTGCGCGACGAGGCCATGCGCAAAGCTGCCGAGCTGCCCGCCGAGCAAGAAACCCAAGCCCCCCCCATACAAGAAGAGCTGCCCAGCACCAATGGCGAGCAGTCCACCCAAAACGAAAGCCTGCCACCGATACAAATCCAAGACCCTGCCACCCAAAGCAGCACGGGGCTTTGGATGCTCACGATTCTCTCTATCCTCATTGCCTTTGTGAGCTTGGGCTATGCCTATATGATTAAAATGACTGTTTTGCAGCGCATTCGTCAGGCGGAGGCCATGTATGCGGAGCGCTATGCGATTTTGGCCGAACAAATACAGCAAAGCCTCAGCCGCGAGGATTTTGCACAGCTCAATCAGTCTTTTGAGCAGGAGCGCCAGCGCCAAAGCCAAGTGCAGCAGCATACCGAAAAATCCACACAGGCCAAAGAGGAGGCCATCAAAACGGTGCTGGAAGAGGTATTAGCCGAACCACCGCATTATTTTGCCAAGTTTTCGGAAGATTTGGGCGTATTTCTGCACAGCGACCTCCAGGAAGGCCTCGGCGAAGGCTACTGCTTCGAGATAGAAACCGACCGCCAAGACCCACAAAAAGCACATTTTTACCTTTCGGCACACCCACAGCACCAGAGCTTTATTAGGCAGAGTGTACACCAGTGGACGAGCGCGGTGCGCATAGAGGGCAATCCGGCAGAAGCACAGAAGATTCAGCAGCACAAGGGACTTTTGCAGCAAGAGGGACAGGTTTGGAAAATCATTGAAAAAATTCGCTTGGAGTATGTTTAAACAGCTTTTAAACGCCTTGCAAAGCCCGATGGGCAGGTTTCGGCTCACGGCCTTGGCAGAGGGTGTATCGCT
>DAIQNQ010000120.1:0-9305 GCA_036788275.1 Thermonemataceae bacterium | reverse complement strand
TTGGAAAGCCAAAGCTACGAAAAAATGGGGAGCTGGGGAAATAGTTGGAGGGAAGCCTTTATTTTAAGCTTTCTGTAGTCGCTGAATTTCTGCGGCTATATCGTCAATTACCTCTTCATTTTTTATTTTGTCATCAATACTAAAAACAATGAAAACTTTTCCGCCAAATTTTTCAATAAAGTCCTCAAAACTGGCTCTCATTCGCTCACTTGCCGAGTAGTTTCCAAAGTTTGCTTTTGCTGTTACGGGTTTAATTTGGATACCGAAGGCTTTATCATCTACCCAGCCGAGGTAATCAATGTCACCTGCGTGGTCAAGTTCAGGGTCGCTTTCTTCAAATTTCACATTCGGGAAAGCCTTTGCGAGATTATCTTCAATAACAGACTTTTCTCTGACAAATCCATCGAAAGTACGATTGATGGTAAGATTATGGATATAATCAATACAATCTTGCAGTGTAAGCTGATTAAAGGCTTCCGTCCATTCGGGAATCACAATAGTTTTGATTTTGGTGTATAGACGGTCTCCCAACTCTTCTAAGGTTTCTTTTGTGATTTTAGTAGATGATTTTCCGTCTGTCAAAGCATTTTCAAAATACCATTTTTCCCATTCTTCAATACTTTTTGGTTGGCACTCACGAATGAGAGCCATTACTGCCCCAACTTTGTTTGGTCTTGAAAGCTGATAGGTTTGCGTTGCATAGTTGAGCACCTTTTCTTTTTTACCAAATTCTTTAGAGTATTTTTTGCTTGGTAGCTTAGCCATTGCTTAGTTGCAAAAGGTTTAAAAATTTGTCCTTATATTTGAAATCAATATCATTGTCCACCTGTACTAAGCCATTTTTGACTAAATGAGCATTGATAAATGTCTTATTTTCGAGATAGAGATAGCAAAGAAGGTTATTCTCGCTGTCATATTTTATTTGATCATATCTTAGAAATACTTTTTTTCCCTTGATTTTTTCAATTAAGAATAAGGTTGCATTTTGATTTGACTTTGGGTCTGCTTTTACGCCAAGAAGCTTGACGGTTAGGTTATTATTCAGCAGCACTTTTTCTGCGCTTACTATTTCCTTGACTGTGAAAAGCTCCTCACGTTTTTCTGTACTTTCTTTATCAATCTTGGAGCCGAATTGAAGCTTTTTTACGTCAATTTTTTTATCCAAACGGTGAGGGTCTTGAAAAATATAAGGCTGCTTTTGAATTTCAGCTTGAAAGTCATGAGGGACAGATGCTTGTTTCACAAACTCATAAGTTGTACCATCTAAGTCTTGTTGATAAACGCCCAGTTTTTGTTGAATCATTGGAATAAATTCAGGATTGATTTCAAAACCCACCGAATTTCTATCTGTATTTTTGGAAGCCAGAGCTGTTGTACCACTGCCTGCGAAAGGATCAAGAATTGTTTCACCCACAAAAGAAAACATTTTGATGAGTCTTCTTGGAAGCTCTTCCGGAAACATCGCTATATGACCATTCTGCCTTGCTCCTGCAAAGTTCCAGTGTCCTGCAAAAAAAGTATTCCACTCTTCGGCAGTCATTTTAGAAAGTTCTTTTTGCTCCTTTGTTGGTTTAGGGCCATCCCCCAATTTTTTGAAAACAAGAATAAATTCGTAATCCAACTTCAAAATACCATTTCTTGGATATGGATAAGAACCCATCTGCACACCGCCCCCTGTGGTATTAGAAGTTGTTACTTTTTGCCATATAATAGCTCCCATGTAGTCAAAACCAATATTTTCACAGAATTTGATGATTTCTTCACGAATGGGAATGACCTTGTAACGACCATAGTAAACAGCTCTGGCAAATTGGTCTCCAATGTTTACACATAATCTACAACCATTATGCAATACACGGTAGCACTCTGCCCAAACTAAATTGAGATGATTAATATAGTTTTCGTAGCTATCATGAAATCCAATCTGATTATCTGTGCCATAGTCTTTTAATTGCCAATAGGGTGGCGAGGTAATAGCCAGATGTACCGAATTGTCCGGTAAATCAAGCATTTTTCTGCTATCTCCATTGATAATTTTATGATGTGTTTTCAATTTGAAAGGAGTTTTGTTTTTACAAAAGTAAGAATTTTGTTCCGAACTTCTAAAGGCTATCTTTACAAAACCCCTATCTCCCCACACCTTTCAGCTTTTCGGCGGCTTGGCTGAGGGTTTCTTCCGTTTTAGCAAAGCATACGCGCAGCAGCTGCATTTCGGGTGGCTGGCTGTAAAATACCGATACCGGAATGGTGGCAATGCCATGCTCCTTGGTGAGCCTGATGGCAAAGTCCACATCTTTTTCTTTGGAGATGGCTGAATAGTTTAAGAGCTGAAAATAAGTGCCCTCGCAGGGCAAGAGTTTGAAAGCGCTGCCTTGCATAGCCTGCCTGAAAAAATCGCGCTTTTGTTGATAAAAATCCGGCAGTTGCAAGTAGTGTTCTGGGGCTTGGAGGTACTCAGCCAAGGCATATTGCATAGGTGTATTGACCGAAAATACATTGAACTGATGCACCTTGCGAAACTCCTTCATCAGGTAAGCAGGCGCTACACAATAGCCCATTTTCCAGCCTGTATTGTGAAAAGTTTTTCCAAAAGAAAAGCAAGCAATGCTTCTCTGGAAAAGCGACGGATATTTTAATACGCTTTCGTGGCACTTGCCATCATAAGTAAGATGTTCATAAACCTCGTCGCTGAGTAGCAAAATATCGGTATTCTGTGTGATACGCTCCAGCGCACGCCAGTCGGCCTCTGTCAATACCGTAGCGGTGGGATTGTGCGGACTGTTGAGGATAATCATACGGGTGCGTGCCGAAATATAGCGCGCCAATTTTTGCCAATCTATCCGAAAATCAGGCGCTTCCAAAGCAAAAGGAATCGCAATAGCTCCGCAAAGCTCAATAGCAGGCTTGTACGAATCGTAAGCAGGCTCAATGATAACCACCTCTTCGCCTGCCCGCACAAAGCTCATAATGGCTGTAAAGAGCGCCTGTGTAGCCCCTGCCGTAATGGTGATTTCGCTTTCGGGCTGGAGACTGCGCCCATAAAGACTTCCTATTTTTTCGGCCAAGCGCTCTGTGAGGGCAGGCAAGCCGGCCATCGGAGCATATTGGTTATGGCCTTGGCGCATCGCCTTGTGCACCAACTCGTGCAGGAGCGGGTCGCCCTCGAAGTTGGGGAAGCCCTGCGAAAGGTTGATGGCCTGCTGCTGCTGTGCCAAGGCCGACATTTGTGTAAAAATACTGGTTTGTACTTTAGGAAGCTTGGACTGTAAAGAAATCATGTGCTGCTATGTTTTTCTTCAATAAAATTAATTCAACTCATAGATACCCTATTCCACAAAGGGAAGATGCAAGACCTTCTCCCATTCTAAAAACGCTTTGTAAAACTTGCCCTCTTGCAAGATACGTGGGTCGCCGAGTACTACCAATTGCTCACGGGCACGGCTCAGGGCTACATTCAGCTTTCTATCTACTTGGCCTTGGGTATCTAAGGCTTGGATATGAGGCATTTGGGCGGCTTGGCTCAGAGCCATCGAGAGGATAATGATGTCTCGCTCGCTGCCTTGGAAGCGCTCCACGGTATCTACCGTTACCAAAGTACGCAATTCTTCGTCAAAAAGCTTATAAATCTCGGCAATTTGTGCCCGATAAGGCGTAATCACCCCCAAATGCCCTGCCGTAAAATCTCCTTTTCTCTTGAATGCCGCCCGTATGGCCTCGGCCAGCAAGCGCACCCTTTGGGCTTCTTCTAAGTGGAATTTGTGTTGCTTGCTCGGCGAGCTGGGAATAAACAGCAAGCGTCCTTGGGCAAGGAGCAGCTCCATGGGGCTATCGCCTTGGTACAAGTCGAAGGTCGCTTGCTGTCGTGGGCTGCCCGGACGCAGGGTTTTATAAAATTTTTCGCTGATAAAACCCGCAATATCTTGGTGGGTGCGGTACTGGGTTTCGAGCATTTTGTAAGCCTTGTGCCAGCCTTTTTGCTGGGCATTGTGGAGGAGGCGCTCAAAGAGCGATACGCTCAGGTCTTGGATATGCAAAGCTTGCAGGGCCTCGTCTTCGTGTTGGCAAAGCTCCTTGGGCTGTGCCACGATGGCCGGAAGCTGCTTTTCGTCGCCAATCAAAATAAAACGTCTGAAAGCAGGCAAAATGCCACAAAGATGTGGCTCCAAAAGCTGCGAGGCCTCATCTACAATCAGGGTATCGCAGCGCTTCACCAAGTGGCGATAGCGATAAAAGGAAGTAACCGTAGAAACAAAAATTCGTGTATGTGCCAAGCGCTCACGGATACTGGGAATATGGCTTTCGCGGCTGAGCGATTGCGACACAAACTCGTGGGCATCGCCTACATAGCCCAAGCGGATAAAATCGGGCGTGATTTGCGCTACTTTCTCACAAATTTCGTCGGTTGCCCTGTTGGTAAAGGCCAGCAGTACGATGTATTCGTCTGTCTGCTCAAAAAGGTATTGCACCATATTTTTGAGCATTTTGGAGGTCTTACCCGTGCCCGGCGGCCCTTGGAGCAAGAAGTAGTCTTGGGCAGAGAGGGCCAATTGCAAAATATCGTTTTGCTCCTCGCTCAGGCTTTCTACTCGATAGTGAAAATCTTCCTGAAAACGAGGCGCTTCCAAACCCAGAAGCAAATTTTGTTTGGCGGCAGGCGCTGCCAAAAACTCTGCCAGCGAGGTAAAATGATACTGAAAGCCCTGTTCGTTGAAGTCGCTCTCTACTGCCCATTGCGTGTGTGCTCTGAAATAGGCCTCGTCTATAAACTTATTGCGCAGGCGCAGCACCAAGTACTCGGCATTTACCTCCGAGATATGCCCTTTGATGAGCTGCTGGCGCAGGGGCGAGGCTTCCTCTTGGTTGTGTGGGTAGAGCAGCACAATATCCCCCTGGCGAAAAGCCACCACTTGGTTGTCGTGGCGGCGGAAGGTGATTTTTTGGCTTTCGGCCTCTAAGTTTTCAAATGTAAGGTTGTGTAGAATGCTGAAATTAGCGTTTTTTTGCTCGATATTGCTTTTCCACAGGCCTGCAAAGCCATAATAATTTCCCTCTTGGCGGGTAGTGCCGCCCACTTTGGCGCTAATCATCTCGCGGGCTACCAAGCCCACAAAGGCCATAAAATAAGCTTTGCTGAGTGGGCTTGCTTGTTGCCAATGCGCCTGAAACCACTCGGCATCTTTGAGCGAAAAAGCAGGCACTTCGGCCTTGCGCAGCTCGCTGAGGAGGTGTTCAAATACCTTGGCATTGCCGCTTGCCAGCTCATAGTCGAGGCTCACGATGCGGTTGCGGAGCATCATGGCGCGGTGCTTTTGGAAGTCCAAACGCCCACAGTCGCGCAAGGGATGCAGCTTATCTTTGGAATAAAGAATCGCACTCACCCCATTTCTTTCGGGAAAAGTACTGTCTATCATCAGATTGTAACAAGCCACCTGCACCAGTTGGTCTTCGTAGGCAATGCGCCCCACATTGGCCGGGTTGCCGGAGCTTTTCAACTCATAAATATCTTTGCGCTGCCCCAAGCCTTCTTGGGGTGGGTATTCGATAAGTACATCCAAGCGGCCTTGCAGGCCATAGAGGCTCGATACAAAGCTGGGTTCAGTCGTAATATGTGCCTCTCTGACAGGAGCCAAGCAGGCTTGTAGGGTAGTAAACTGCTCAGCGAGCGACTGCTTGATTCCGCGCAGCTCCTCATTGCTCAACAGGGCACAGTCGAGGGCTTGGCCTTCAAAAGCAAGGCGCAGGGCTGCATCAAAGCTGAGTTGGGGCTGTGCCACCAGCAAGTCGAGCATTTCATTGGCGAGGTTTCCGGCAATGGTAGCGACATTGCCGGAGAAGCTTTTGAGCTTGCCCAGCAAGTACAGATAAGGCGAAGCCCCTTTCATCGAAACACATTTGGCCACCGATGATACGTCTATCAGGTAGTCGGGACTGGCAATGAGCAGGCTGTCGCGGGTGCTGAGCCAATGCTGCTCGTCGAGGGCTTCGATATGCGTAATGTAAAAAGGCTGATAGGGGCGCAGATAGCGGATATTGCGGCTGAGATAGTGCGTGTATTGCTCGCTGTAACGGGTATCGCTGATGGCAATTTCGATTTTGCCGTAGGCTTCCGTATTGCAAAGAATGTGTACAGTATGCTGCTTGAAATGGCCTTGGCTTTCGCGCAGTACCTCCAGAAACACAGCATATACTTGCCGGAGTTGTTTTTCTTGCTTCGGCTCAAAGCGCATCAAGTGCAAGGGCGCTTCTTGGCAGATTTTCTCTAAATCGGGCGGAGGCGCTTCACCAAAGGTGCTTATCAGACGGGTGGCCACGGCCAGCGCCGCTTGTAGTTCTTCAGGGGCGGGGCGGTATTGCAGGCGCGACTGCTGCTTGTTGAGCAGGCGGCGCAGGGCTTGGAGCTGCTCGGCAAGGCCATCGGGGAGGGCGTAGGCTTGGGTCAGGAAGTTGATTTTGGCAAACCAGCCTACAAAGACTTGCTTCTCCTTGCGGGCGGTGAGGGTATTGATGGTCTGAAAAAACACATCGCCGATTTTCTGCAAGGCCTGTCGGGGTGCTTCCTCAAAATAAGAGCGGCTGTCGGTGAGGTTGGCATAGCCATAACTGGCCTCTATGGGGCTGAGCAAGGGTTGTTTTGTCATGGGCAATCATCAATAAATCTTTTCCAAAGCGAATAGGTACTTCTACAAAGCTATCAATTTTGGATAAAAAAATATGCTTTGGTTTTACTTTTTACGCTCAATGGTAAAATTGACCAAAGCCCGGAGCGCCTCCTTGTAGGCCGAATCGGGGAAAGCTTCCAGCAAGGTCATAGACTCCTGAAAATAGCTTTGCATACGGGTTTGGGCATATTCGATGCCTCCTTTTTCTTTTACAAAAGTAATCACCTGCTGCACTTTGCTGCTGCGGTGGCTTTGATTTTTGATAATATTGATGATTTGGGTTTTTTCGAGCCAAGAAGCCTGCGAAAGCGCGTAAATCAGCGGCAAGGTCATTTTCTTTTCTTTGATGTCAATGCCTACGGGTTTGCCAATTTCGGCGGTGCCATAGTCGAAGAGGTCGTCTTTGATTTGGAAGGCCATACCCACTTTTTCACCAAAGAGCTTGGCTTGCTGCTGCAACTGTTCCGAAGCGCCGCTGGAGGCTGCACCCACGGCACAGCAAGAGGCGATGAGCGAAGCGGTTTTCTGGCGAATAATCTCAAAATAAACGGCCTCATCAATGTCCAATTTGCGTGCTTTGGCAATTTGAAGCAGTTCTCCTTCACTCATCTCGCGCACGGCTTCCGATACAATTTGCAGCAGCTGAAAGTCGCCATTGTCTATGGAAAGCAGCAGCCCGCGCGAGAGCAAGAAATCGCCTACAAGTACAGCAATCTTATTTTTCCAAAGGGCATTGACCGAGAAGAAGCCACGGCGGTAGTCGGCATCGTCCACCACATCGTCGTGTACCAAAGTAGCCGTATGCAGCAGCTCGATGAGCGAAGCCCCTCGATAGGTAGTTTCGTTGATGCCACCACACATGCCTGCTGTCAGAAACACAAACATGGGGCGTATCTGCTTGCCTTTGCGCTCTACGATATAGGTCATGATTTTGTCGAGCAAAAAGACTTTGCTTTTCATAGACTCCCTAAACTTCTTTTCAAAGAGCTGCATTTCTGCCTGAATAGGGGCTTGTATATCTTCGATGTGAATCGCCATGGAGGGAGGTAAATTTTGCACAATAATACAAATATTTTGCATTTAAAGGGCGCTCATTGTCGCTACTTTGTGTGCATTGCCAAAAAACTATTGTGCTGCAAGAGGCTCTTGTTGTATGAGGAGTAAGGCGTGCGACAGCGTGCTTTGTGCCACTTGAGGCTTGGGCGCAGGCGCATCGGGGCAGTTTTCTGCAAACCAAGCTTCCATGCCTTCTAAGTTGTCGCCAAATTTTTCGATACAAGCATCAATACACTCTTGGCTCAGTTGCTTCTGGCCGGAGCCTTCGGGCAGGCAACTGCAAAGGTCGAAAGCCTGCTCTTGGGGGCTGCAAGCAAAAAGACCCATCAGCAATAAAAAAAATGAATAGGAATAAATTTTTGTAGGATATAACACCGTAGGATTTTGTTTTTGGAAAGAATGCTTTATCTTTCGTTTCGGTAATAAAATGATACATTGCCTTTAGCGTAACCTGCAAAAGCTTGTGAAAGTTGTAAAATACCCGTAGATTTTTATCAACAAAACACTAATTTTTTAAATCACATGAAAAGAATTGCTGTTTTTACTTCCGGGGGCGATTCGCCCGGCATGAATGCCTGCATCAGGGCGGTGGTACGTGGAGCGATTTACCATAATTTAGAAGTATATGGCATCCGCCGTGGCTATGATGGCATGATTAAGGGCGACATTGTGGCCATGAGCTCCCATTCGGTAAGCAATATTATTCAAAAAGGCGGCACGATTCTCAAAACTGCCCGCAGCAAGGAATTTACCACCCAAGAAGGGCGCAAGCGTGCCTTCGAGCAACTTCAAAAACAAGGCATCGAAGGGTTGGTGGCCATTGGGGGCGATGGTACTTTTACCGGCGCAGAGGTTTTTTTCAAAGAATTTGGAATCCCCACTATCGGCCTGCCCGGCACAATTGATAACGACCTCTACGGCACCGACTACACCATCGGCTACGATACGGCTGTGAATACGGCCTTGGAAGCGATTGATAAGATACGTGATACTGCCGACTCGCACGACCGTATCTTTTTTATAGAGGTAATGGGGCGCGACTCCGGCTATATTGCCATCGCTTGTGGCATCGCCGGAGGGGCGGAGCTGATTATGGTACCCGAAACCCTCACCACCATTGAAGAGGTGGCCACTACGCTGAAGCAGGGCTGGAACCGTTCCAAAACTTCTTCTATCATTGTAGTTGCCGAGGGCGACGAGGAGGGCAATGCTACCGAAGTAGCCGACAAAATCCGCAAAAGCATGCCCGATACCTTTGATATAAGGGTAAGTACGCTGGGGCACATACAGCGTGGCGGCGCACCTACCGCCCGCGACCGTATCTTGGCCAGCCGCTTGGGCTTGGCGGCGGTAGAGGGCTTGCTACAAGGCCACAAAAACGTGATGGCCGGGGTGATTAATGATGTGATTACCTTTACGCTCTTCAAAGATGCCATCGGCAAAGACAAGCCCATCAGTCCCGAGTTTATCGAGATGGTGAGGATATTGAGTATTTAACCCTTCTGCGCCAAAGCAGCGAAGTGCCGCTTGAGCCAAGAGTCGGCGGCTTTTTGTTGGAAGCTGCGGCGGAAGTCGCCCACAGTAGCCACA
>DAIQNQ010000119.1:0-9312 GCA_036788275.1 Thermonemataceae bacterium | reverse complement strand
GAAAAATGGTGGAGATAAATAAAAGAACGTGAGAGCTGGGCTTTTGTTTTTGGGGGAGGTATATCATAAAAGCTGGCAGCAGCGCTTTGAGCTGCTACTCTGTGGATTAGAAAATCCTTTATATTATCAAATCATTACCATTGCCCAAACCAGCAACAAAAGACTTCTCCTAAACCTTTAATATTTGTATAATTTAAACGCAAGTACTATGAATATTGTAGAAACCGCCGTAGCAAACGGCTCATTCAACACTTTAGTTGCTGCCGTAAAGGCTGCCGAATTGGTGGACACTCTGAACGGAACCGGCCCTTTTACGGTATTCGCTCCGCTTGATACCGCTTTTGAAGCCCTTCCCGAAGGTACAGTTGCTTCTTTGATTTTGCCCGAAAACAAAGCCAAGTTGCAAGGTATCCTTACTTACCACGTGGTAGCAGGCAAAGTATTGTCCACTGACCTCTCAGACGGTATGAAAGCTGCCACCGTCAATGGTGCTGAAATTACTATCCAACTGAAAGATGGAAAAGTATTTGTAAATGATGCAGAAGTTGTGATAGCCGACATCGCCACCGATAATGGGGTAATCCACGTAATCAACAAGGTGATTCTGCCCGCATAACAAGTCTGAAAAGTAGATGAAGCATTTTACGCCGCTGTTTGGAAGCAAACAGCGGCGTATTTGTGTTTTAAACGCTCTCCTACACCGCAGCGCCATCAGTTTACCTTGATTGCGAGAGATGATACCAACAGAATATTTGCGAATTTACAAAAAAAAGATAGTTTTGCTTACGGATAAAAACATAGCTTTTATGAAATACCCCCTACAAGCAGGCAAGCTTTTGGTGGCTTCTCCGGCTTTGGAAGATGAGCACTTCAAGCGTGCGGTGATTCTCTTAGCCGAACACAACGCCGAGGGCAGCTTGGGTTTTGTACTCAATAAGCCGCTGGAAGCCAAGCTACAAGAGGCTGTGGAAGGCTTCTTGTACTTCGACCAAAAACTCTCCTTAGGAGGCCCCGTAGAAACACAAGCCCTTTTTTATGTACATCGCTTCGGCCAAGCCATTGAGGGTAGCCAAGCCATTGTGCAGGATTTGTATTGGGGAGGGGATTTTGAAGCCCTCAAAAACTTCGCAAACAACCATCAGATAGCTCCCCACTCCGTTTTTTTGTAGGCTATACAGGCTGGTCAGCAGGACAACTCGAAGGCGAAATGGCCGAAGAAGCTTGGCTCCTCGCCGAAGGAGATGACCCAAAACTCTTGGTACTCGAAGGTGTGGAGGGCTTATGGCGCAAGCATATCAAAAATATGCCTGCTGAGTATGCTATCTGGGCGAACCTGCCCGACAACCCCAACCTCAACTAAATATCCCTCCTTTACCAAAAAGTGTGTGCGCCATCACAATGGCATCGTAGAGCTTGTAGCAGACTTTTTTGGGCAAAAAACGAAAAAAATTAAAATGGTCTATCAGCCAAGGCCATAGCTCCCAGCTAAGCAGGCGATATACCTGTTTTTTCCAAGAGCGAGGCACTGCAATTTCGTAGGGATTGTCGGCGTAGCGCTCAGGATACAAGTCCTTGAGCCGCTGGTGCGCCCTGAAGTATTGCTGCTGACGCTTGATGTAGCCTTGACAGGTGATAAAATCGTCGTGCCAAGCCAAAATACTGGTATCAAAATAAATCGGATAGCCTGCCTCCACGGCGCGCTTGCCCAAGTCATAATCTTCGGCATCGCGCAGGGCTTCATCAAAAGCCCCCAAGGCCTCAAAAAGCGCTTTGGGCATCGAAAGATGTGCCGCCATCAGAAAAAAATCTTCCTTCGAGAGTGCCTGCGCTTGCGCAAAAGGCGCACTCCACTTGCGGCTCAGGGCAGCCCGATAGCGCTGCAAATCTGTTTGCATCAGGGCTTCTTCCTCAAAAGCCGCTCCCATCAGCAAAGCATCGGCTTGGCGCTCGTGAAAGTGCACATGCTGCGCCAAGGCCTCGGTACTGAGGCGCATATCATCATCTACAAACAATAAAATCTTCCCCTCTGCCGCTGCCACGCCCGCATTACGTGCGCCGGAGCGCCCCTTGTTTTTTTGTGTTATAAGTTGAAAAGAAGGCAGCTCATAAGCTTTATTTTTCAAAGTTATTTCAGTATTATCATTAGAGCCGTCTATCACTACAATCACCTCAAAATCACGGAAACTTTGACTTTCGAGGCTTTGGAGGCAGTTTTGCACTTTGTGAGCGCCATTGTAGGTAGGTACAATTACTGAGATTTGGGGAGGCATACATTTATCCTAAAAAAATTATTTGATTTTATTCCCCCTCCTTCAAAGAAGCTCATCATTATAGGGGTTTTATAAAAATTTTGTAAATATTTGTTTATCAATATATAATGCATAAAATATATTCAAGCTCGTAGATACGCACTGCAGTGCGTATCTACATTGTGCGTAATGGGCTAAGAACCCTGAATTTTTCTTGAATTTTATTTTCCTACCTTAAAACCCTATTTTTCCTTGACAGTGCCCGTCAGATAGAGCAGCACTTCAGGATTTTGAGCATTGGAAATCACCAAGAAAGTTCTTTTCTGCGGGCCTTTTTGTTCGGCTGTATCAAATACCACCTTGATAGTCGCTTTTTCGCCCAAAGACAAGGCTTTTTGCGCCTCCCAAGTGGCCTTGGTACAAGGGCAAGCTGTTTGTACTGCCCTTACTTTGAGCGGGCTACGGCCTTTATTGCTGTACTCAAAGCTAAAAGTTACCTTTTCGCCTTGCACTACTTCACCAAAATCATAGCTGCTCACCAAAGGCGCTATCAAAGGCGCTTTGGGAATGGTATCGGCGGGTACTTCGCTGTTTTGTGCTTGCAGCATATTGCCAACCAGCAGCAGGCCGACTGCTTGGCAAAGCAGCAGAAAAAAATTAGGAAACTTCATGAGAATCAAAAAATTGAGGGTGAAAATTAACCAAAAACACTTCGTCGGTGGCACGTGTAAGCGCCGTGTAGAGCCATCGGAGAAATTCCATGTCTATTTGCTCTTCTTTCAAAAAACCTTGTTCTATAAATACGGCCTTCCACTGCCCTCCCTGCGACTTATGGCAAGTAAGCGCATAAGCAAATTTGATTTGCAGGGCATTGAGGTAAGGGTCTTTCTTGAGGGCTTCGTTGCGCTGATGCTTGCGCGTAAGGTCTTGGTAATCTTCGAGCACCGCCTCGTACAAGCGCTGGTACTGTGCCGAAGGCAGCGAGGCCTCTTGCTGGTAGAGGGTGTCGAGCATCACCTTAGCCTCGAAAGCCTCTTGCTCCGGCTCATCAAGCAAGCGCAGGGTGAGGGTTACGAATCGGAAGCCGTACATCTCTTCAAAATTGCGCACTTTGAGCACCTCCACAAAGTCGCCATTGGCCAAAAAGCTGTCGCGCCCGTTTTCTGTCAATACGAAATAATTGTTCTTTACAATCATGAGCAGGTCTCCGGCTTCGATTTCCGACTCTGAGAACTGAATCATACGACGGATATACTGATTGAAATTGTTGGCGTTTTTATTGGAGCGACACACCACAATCACCTGCTCGGTGCCGTATTTGTCGTAGGCATAGCGCAGGCCGTCTTCGAGGCGGTCGGCAGTCATTTTATAAAAATCTTTGTAGCCTTTGGTGCGAAATTGCAACTGTGGATTTTTTTCAAGCATCTGCTCTCTGAGGCGGGTGGCATTCCAAAGGATGCCCGAGTGCTGGCTTTGGCGCATCACTTGGGTAAGCTGGAAATCTTTGACGGCCAAACTATACACGCGACGCAGGTAGTCGGCCTCCAGCGCCGGACTTTGGGGGTCGCTTACGGGCGGCAGCTGGGCAGTATCACCAATGAGCATAAGCTTGTTGTTTTCCGTACCCGCTTCAAAAACATAGCCGATAAGGTCATTGAGCAAGCTTTTTTGGCCAAAATCGGCCTTGTCGCTAATCATCGAAGCCTCATCTACCAAATATACCGTATTGCTGGAAGTATTGCGCACCCTTTGGAAGCGCAGGCTGCCTTCTTGGATGTCGCTTTGGCGGTAGATTTTGCGATGGATGGTATAAGCCCTTTTGCGGGCGTATCCGGCAAAAACCTTGGCTGCCCGCCCCGTAGGTGCCAAAAGTGCCACTTTAAAACCCAGCTGCTTGAGCACGGGTACTAAAAGACTGATGAGAGTGGTTTTGCCTGTACCGGCATAGCCCTTGAGCACGAAAGCAGGCTTTTGTTGGCTTTTGTCTAAAATAAAATCGTCTAATTCGTGGAGCAGGGCCACTTGGTCGGGGGTAGCTTCGAGCGTAAAAGCCCGCAAAAGCATAGCAGATGGCTTCATATTTTGGTAGGGCTTGCAAGGCCAAAACTAAGGATTATTGCCTATTTCTGCAAATACAAAAAACCTCCGGCTTGAGAAAAGACCGGAGGTTTTTGCTTATTGGCCTGCTACTCAGACCCAAGCTACTATTAATGTCCTATTTCAGGCTCATATTCAAACTCTTGGAAGCGGTCGCCCTCGAATATCAGATTAAACTTGTCTTCGATACCGCCAAAGCCTACTTTCCCTTCGATGCCCGGAAATTCCAGCTCACCGGAAATACCTGAAATTTCGGAATTAGGGTCGCTATATTCTACTTTGAGGATTTTGAGGGTCTTGTGGGTTTCGTCTTGGGTATTCCAATATTCCAAGGCCGTGAGCTTGGTGTCGGTGTAGGTCGCCTCAATCCATTCGCTGGCAATGCCCGGATAGAAGCCATCGCAGCGATAGCGTGCTTTTTGTACTTCTTGGGGCGTATCGTTAGCAGACTTTTCCGTAGCCACTTGTGCAGTGCTATCGGTACTTGCTTGTTTTTCAGACTTTTTGCTTTCTTTACAAGCGGTAAAAGAGAGCAAAAGTGCAAGGCAGAAAAAAGAAAAGTGTTTCATTTGTGTTGTGAGGATAAGTAAAATGAATAATGAGCGAAGGTAAAAATTTTGTAAAAGCGAAAGTATTTTATTTTGTGAAAAGACACTTTTGATTCACCAAATCCTTCAAAATACCGACAAAAGCCCTTGGGACTTTTCATTTGCTGTAAAAAAAATTTCTATCTTTGAGGCCTATCCACCAAATTCCCTTTTCCGGCAATGAAAAAAACCACTTTTCTACTGCTTTTCCTGCTCTTTGGACAGCTGCTATCAGCGCAAGAGCATCACAAACAACAATTTACCATTCAAAAAGTAAGAATAGTACCCAATCAGTCTGAAGACAATCAGCGTTTTTTGGAGGTATATTTCGACTGCCAATTCAAAACCCTCGTCAAAGACCTTTCCAAGGCGCGCTACAAGTTTTCAGTGCAAATAAAAACAGCCAATGGGCGCGCCGTCTATCAAGATGCTTCCAACAGTGTATCGGCCTTGGCTACGGCCAATTTCGACAAAGGCAACAAACCCTACGCCGAGAGCCTGCGTCTGCGCATTCCTTATTCTAAAATCTCTTTGGAAGCAGGCCAAAACAGCCTTGTGATGGAGTGGGAAGCCCAAAGCAGCGACTACCCCGAAGCCAAGCGCTTTCCGGCACTGCACCAGCACCGCTTCGAGCTGGAAGGCTTGGCTGCCGACCAAAAAGTATCTTATTCGGCACAGGAGTTTAGTATCAAAGACATCAAGCTCGAAAAAGCTGAGATGATGGGCACACGCGGTGTAAAATTCTACTTCGATTTGCAAGCCAAACACGCTTATTATGAAATAGAAAACCCTAAAAAAATAGAAAACCCCGGCGACTATTACCTTTTTGTATTGCTCAAAGACAGCACCGGAAAGGTGGTTTATACACCTCCATCAGCCAATCGTAATTTTGAATTACGCCGCCAATTGGTGCGCCCTATGCCCAACGAGCGCAAGGGCAAGGCCATTGTCAATGAGATAGAGATGTTTGTGCCCTATCAAGCCATTGATATGCCCAGCGGCGAGATTTACCCTATCGTAGAAATATATGCCCGCAACTACGACAGTACCATCGTATTGCCGCGCATCAAAGCACAAAAAATGCTCCTCATCAAGCCACCTGCTTTCAACTTTGAAGAGCAAAGCTTTCAAATCAGTAATTTCAGCTACAAAGACCAACAAAAGCACGAAGGCGTGGGCGGCCTCCGCATTGCCTTCGATGCAAAGATGGGCTTTGGCGGCAAGGATATCGGCGGCAGCGAACTCGACAAGCAGCTGCGCTATTACTGCTTTTATGCTACCCTCACCAGCGAAAATGGTGTTGAAGTCTATCGTGCGCCTCTCTCGCCGGAGCGCTACCAAGAGGGCGGCTATCATTATGGTATTCTACAACCCGAAAAACAAAATCCCCAAGGCAAAGCCGAATGGCTTATTCCTTACAAAGATATTTTGCTGGACGAAGGCAGCCAGCAGGTACGCCTCGATATCCACGCCAGCGATTTGAGCGGGCAGCGCATCATTCAGAAAATTTACAGCCAAGACATCAGCTTGGAGCAAGTGCCTACCTATTTTGCACGCTTGGCGCTGCAAAACAGCCAAGTGGCCTCCGCCAAGCAATGGCCTGCCGCAAGCAAAGATATTCCCGTGATGGAGGACTTCATCAAACTTAAAGGCAAAGAGGCCGCTCCCAATGCCCTCTGGAAGGTATTTGTAGGAAAAGAGGAGGTATTTGCAAGCCGTAGCAATGAGCGCAAAAGCAGCCTTAGCAAAGAAATCGCCGTATTTAAAACTGCCGAAGGCGACCAAATACAAGTAGCCGTGTATGACGACAAGTTCAACAGCCCGGGCAAGCACTTGGCCTTGGTGCAGCTCGACAACAAGGCGGGTGCCGATGCCCAAAAGCCTGAGCTGAAAAGCGGTGCGCTGCTTGCTTCTTCTTGGAATTTCCAAGAAACTGCTGCCCCGCAAATCAAAAGAAGTGAGCTGAGCCTACAAAACAATTACCAACACGAAGGCAGCACAGGGGTACTTTTACGCTTTGGCTACCGCATTGCCAACTTCCCCACCGAGGGCAAGCTCTATGTGCAGATATTGTCCAAAAAACCTCAGGTTTCCCAAATACAGTTGATGGAATTAGCGCGTATGGTATCGGGCAATGCCCGCCGCGATGCACGTGGCTTCTTTGAACTGAAAGAGGCTGCCCAAACTTTGCAGATTTTTGTGCCGCACTATGCTTTTCCTGAAGGCGAAAGCCCCGAAGCGGTGCTTGCGCAATTGGGAGTACGCTTTTATTACGACCAATTTGAACTGCAATTTGGTACTTCTTTCGATTCTACGGCCATCGCTTTTACACAAGTGGAAGACATCAGCCTCAGCATCGAGAGCAGCGAGGTGATACAACAGGAAGGCCTTACTTGTGCCCGCCTGCGCCTGCGCTACCGCATGCCGGAGGCTTATTTTAAGGATTTGAAGAAGGGGATAAAATTTGAATACCAACTTCAAGCAGGGCAAGAAGCCTTGCACCCGCTTTTGCAGAGCAACCAGAAAGCTTTGGATAGCTTTACGCTGCTGCCCGAAAGCCACGAGGGCTTCTTCGACTTGGTGCTGCCCTACCACCTGCTGGCCAAGGCGCTGCCGGAGCCGTATCAGTTGCCTTTTGAGTTGCAAGTGAACATTCCCAAGCTGCGCCACAGCCCCCAAAGTCTTGTATGGGAAGTGCCCCAAGAGCGCCTTTTGTTTACACGTTGGCAAATGAGCGAGCTGCTGCGCGAAAAGGTAAGCTATTATCCTGATGTGTATTGGGTAGTGAAATTGGGCGGCCAAGAGGTATTTGCCTCTGCGCCACAGCCCGAATCGCCCTCGAAGCCTTGGAAAGCCGAGGAAAACTTTGGTATCAGGCTGCATCCCAAAGACCAAATAGAGGTAGCCATTATGGAAACCAATGCCCCCCGCAACCGCAAAGCCGCCGTGGCCACTTGGATAGGCACGGTAGAAATGCTCAAGCAGCAAGAGGGCGAAATCAAGATAAAAGCCAAAAATCTCAAAAAGGCTACCTTGAAGTTTCGTGCTACCAGCAAATAAATATATAATGCCCAAGGGCTGCTTCGGCAGCCTTTGATATTTTCACGCTCATCCAAGTAAAAAGCTATGGAATTTGGCAAACTCTCCGATATTGCTCGTGTGGACTTTCAGCTTCCCGAAACGCCTGCTTTTACCAAAAATCTGCTGCAAAAATCTTCGCCTGTTTCCGATCTGAAGGTTTATACAGGCTGCCCCATCTGGGCGCACAAGGCTTGGGTAGGCAAAATATATCCGGCCAATGCCAAAAGCCAAGATTACCTGAAATACTACTGCGGGCAGTTCAATACTATAGAACTCAATACCACACATTATCGCGTGCCCGACAGCGAAACAGTGGCGCGCTGGCGCGAGCAGGCCTCTGAAGGCTTTCGCTTTGCACCGAAATTTCCCCAGCCCATCGCCCACGAAAAGCGCCTCAGCCAAGAGGCCAAAGCCCTGAGCGATGCTTTTTGTGAGGTAATCAGTGGCTTGGGGCCTTATTTGGGTATTTCTTTTATCCAGCTTCCCCCCTATTTCGACCGCAGCTTTCTGCCCAATCTGAAGTCTTTCCTCGCCGATTTTCCCAAGCATATTCCCATCGCTTTTGAGTTTCGCCACCACGACTGGTTCAAGCAAAACTACTTTGAAGAGGCGGCCAGCCTCCTTGCCTCGCACCAAGCCGCTACGGTGATTACCGATGTGGCCGGAAGGCGCGATGTGCTGCACATGCACCTGAGTACGCCCGTGCTTTTTCTGCGATTTGTAGGCAACGAACTCCACGCCAGCGATTACAGCCGTGTGGACGCTTGGGTGCAGCGCATTTGCGAATGGCAGGCGCTGGGTTTGCAAGAGGTGTATTTTTTTGCACACGAGCCCGACAATACCCTCGCCCCGGAGCTGGCGGCTTATTTTATCAAGGAGATGAATCGTGTTTGCAAGCTGCAACTCACCCCGCCCCAATTGCAGAAATACGGCACACAAGGCTCCCTTTTTTAAGTTTCAACAAAAAATAGAGATTTTTACAGCATTTATGCAACAATGTTGCATAAATGCTGTATCTTTGTGCCTTCATCTTATCCGATTGTTCTTATGAAAAAGTTTTTGTCTTTAGAAGCCGACTGGTGGGGCATTCTCAGCTCCGGCTTGTGCTTGGTGCATTGCCTCTTGCCGCCTTTGTTGTTGCTCTTTCATTGGCAGCATGCCGAAGCGCTGCATATTCCCGAAGGCATCGAGTATGTGTTTTTATTGGTAAGCTTGTGGGCGGTAGTGCACGCACTTCGGCAGCACCGAAACAGATTTTTGCAGGTTTTCTTGTGTGTGGCCTTCGTACTTTTGAGCGT
>DAIQNQ010000118.1:0-9418 GCA_036788275.1 Thermonemataceae bacterium | reverse complement strand
CGTTTGATGTAGTTGGTTTTGAGGTCGGTAGGGTGTGGGTCTATGGGGTAGTTGAACACCACCACATCGTTGCGTTCTATCTCCGAAAGCCCCGGAAGCCTCCATTGTGGCAGTTGCAGCCAAGTAAGGTAAGAGGGAATATTGGTAAACCAGATAGTTTGGTGGGTAAGCGGGAGCTGCAAGGGGGTTTTGGGAGTGCGTGCCCCATAGCTTATCTTGCTCACAAAGAGGAAGTCGCCCACCATCAGAGAGCGCTCCATCGAGGGCGTGGGAATGGTAAAGGCCTCCATAAAAGCCCAACGAATGAGCGTAGCAGCTACTACGGCAAAAAGCAGTGCATCAAACCATTCTCTGGCTTTCGACTTTTTCTTTTTAGGGGCAGCTTCTTCTGCGCCTTCTTGGGTCTTCTTTTTTTTCCAAAATGCTAAATTCATCGTGTCTTTATGCTAAAAATTTTTAGTTGAAATCTATCAATGATACTACCCGATAAGTAGGCTTTGTGGGTAGAATGTTACAGTGCGAGCAAGTCTTTCATTCCAAATACGCCTTGGCGCGCTGCAATGAACTCTGCTGCCAGCACTGCCCCCAAGGCAAAGCCTTCGCGGTTTTTGGCTTCGTGGGCAATGGTAATAAAATCTTGTGCCGACTCGTAGCGAATGCTGTGGGTACCGGGCACATGGGGCAGCCTTTGTGATACAATGCCCAGAGTGTCTGCGTCTTGGCTTGTGTCATTTACCCATTGCTTTTTGCGGGGCAAATTGGCCAATATTCCTTCTGCCAAGGTGATAGCCGTACCGCTGGGGGCATCTTTCTTTTCGGTATGATGGATTTCCTCCATCGAAACTTCATACTGAGGATAAGCCTGCATCAGCTGGGCAAGCTTTTCATTGATTTGAAAGAAGATATTGACCCCTACACTGAAGTTGGAGGCATAAAAAAAGCTACCACCTTGGGCTTTGAAGAGGGCCTCTATTTCGGCCTTGCGGGCTGTCCAGCCGGTAGTACCGCATACTACGGGCACTTGGGCTTGGAGGCAGTGCAGCAGGTGTTTTTCGGCGGCCTCCGGCTCTGTAAACTCAATGGCTACGTCGGTATTGTGTTTTTGAATGTCTTGGAAGCTTGGTGCTTCATCTTTAATAATACGAAAGGAGATTTCGTGGCCGCGTTGCAGGGCTATTTTCTCAATCTCTTTTCCCATTTTCCCATATCCAATCAGGGCAATTCTCATGCAAACAAGGTTTTAAAGGTATTGTATATAAAAAGGTTTATTTAGAAGCGAATCGTGAAGCCCATGCCTACGAGCTGTTGGCCGAAGCTGATGGTTTCCCATTGGGGTTTCCAGCGCAGGCTCAAGTTTTCGTTGAGGTCGAAGGTGGAGAGGTGCGCATCTACGATAGCATCTACCACATTGAGGCCATATACCAATACCGCCACGATGGTGTAAAACTCTTTTTCGCGCCTGTAAGTATTGCGCAAAAAGCGGAGGCGGTCTAAGTTGGCGCTGCTGTTGCCACTCAGCACGGCATTGTCGAAAGAGTTTTTGAAGAAAAGATACTGCTGGTTGTTCCAATACACTGCGTAGCCTATGCCCCCCAATGCCGCATATACGATGGGCACTTTCCAGTATTTTCCATTGTAGATTTGCCCCAATCCGGGAAATACTGCTGAGCGCTTGGCGGCCTCTCTGGGAGAGAGCGGGCTGCTCTCGGCGAGTAGTTCTATGGGGCTGTCGCTGTCTATACGAAGCTTACCTGTGCTATCGCCCACTACAATGCTGTTGCGGGTGCTGTCGCTTTGCCCATGAGTTGGTTTTGTCCCAAAAAAAATCACCAAAGCGATGATTCCTACAATATGGCACCAAGGTTTCATCACAAGTTCAGGAGGTCAAGAATTCTGTTGAGTTCATCTACCGAGTCGAAAGGGATTTTGATTTCGCCTTTGTACTTATCGCTCGACTTCACGTTGATTCTCGTTCCGAAGTGCGAAGAGAGCTTGCTCTGGAGCTGTTTTATCTCAAAACTCTGTGCGTCTTTGATTACGTCGGCTACGCTCTTCTTCTTAGAACTTTCCTCGGCGGCTCTCCTCACCAAATCTTCTACGGCTCTTACAGAGAGGTCTTCTTTGAGAATTTTACCAAAGATGCTGATTTGCATATCCACATTTTCTACATTAATCAAAGCGCGAGCATGCCCCATAGAGATTTGTTTGTCGCGCAAAGCTGCCTGAATAATGGGCGGGAGCTTGAGCAAGCGAAGGTAATTGGTAACCGTAGCGCGATTTTTACCCACGCGGTCGCCCAGCTCCTCTTGCTTTAGGCTACACTCGCTGAGCAGGCGTTGGTAGCTGAGGGCAATTTCGATGGGGTTCAGGTTTTCTCTTTGGATATTTTCTATAAGCGCCAATTCCAGCATCTGTTGGTCGTTGGCGGTACGGATGTAGGCGGGTATATGCGTCAGTCCGGCAATTTTGGAAGCCTGCAAGCGGCGCTCACCGGAGATAAGCTGGTAGGCTTGCTCAGAGAGCCTGCGCACTGTGATAGGTTGTATAATGCCTTGTAGCTTGATGGAGTCGGCCAGTTCTTGAAGCGCAATTTGGTCGAAATCAGTGCGGGGCTGAAAGGGGTTTACTTCAATATGACGGACTTCTATTTCCGCAATGCCATTCACAGCATCTTGTACCTCTGTTTTGGTGCTGGTGGCATTGTTTTCGGCCTGATTGACACTATCAGAGTCTGACAACAACGCTCCCAAGCCTCTTCCCAACGCACTTTTTTTCTTGATACTCATTGATAAATTTTTTTATACTAAAAATAATTGCTCCCAATCTCCTCTTTTCAATACGAACAAGGGGGAGGCTTTACTGTATCGTACATGAACTTAATATACTCAGGCCTTGAGGCCGTTCTTTGCCAATATTTCGTGTGCTAGCTCCAAATAGCTGCTGGCTCCCTTGCTGCTGGCATCGTGTACGATGGCCGGTACGCCAAAGCTGGGCGACTCGCTCAGGCGTACATTGCGGGGAATCACGGTGCGAAACACGATGTCTTTGAAGTGGTTGCTTACGTCTTCTACCACTTGTTGGGAGAGGCGCACGCGCAGGTCGTGCATCGTGAGCAAAATACCTTCTATTTCTAATTTGATATTGAGACGCGATTGAATGATTTTTACCGTATTCAAGAGTTTGCCCAAGCCTTCCAAGGCAAAATACTCGCATTGTACGGGTACTATCACAGAGTTGGCGGCGGTCAGGGCATTGATGGTAATCAAGCCCAAGGAAGGGGAGCAGTCTATAATTACAAAATCATATTCCTCTTTGATAGCAGCCAGCGACTTGCGCATCTTCTCCTCACGGTTTTCGAGGTTAATCATCTCTACTTCAGCTCCTACCAAGTCAATATGTGAGGGAATCAGGTCTAAGTGCTCTATGCCGGTAGCCAGTACAATGTCTTTAGGCTCTACGCCATCTACCATACACTCGTAAATGCTATTTTCTATATCTTTGGGATTGTGCCCCAAGCCACTGGTAGAGTTGGCCTGCGGGTCGGCATCTACCAGCAGTGTTTTAAACTTCAGGTATGCCAAGCTGGCAGCCAGATTGATAGCTGTGGTGGTTTTCCCGACGCCCCCTTTTTGGTTGGCAATGGCGATAATCTTGCCCATTTGAGTGTGTGTTATATGGTTTGCTGAACAATGGCCAAACGGCCACCACTTCCAAAACTAAAAAAAATACAGAAAGCTTGCTTTTCTATATTTTTTTAATAATATTTATGCTTTGCATACGCGCAAAAATCAAAAAAATACTTTATCATTGCAAATATAAAATTTTAATTAAACAATCAACAAACTTATGTTCAGACATTTTATACTTTTAGCATTCGTCTTTGGTTTGTTGGCTTCTTGTAACCGAGGGGATGATGCCAACCAAAGAGAAAAGGTCTTTCGATACAATCAGACCGGAGGGCTAAAAAGCTTGGATCCCGCTTTGGCAGGCGACAGGGCTACGGTATGGGCTACCATACAAATTTTCAACGGTCTTTTTGACTTAGACGAAAACCTGCATCCTCATCCCGCTTTGGCCGAAACGTGGACCATCTCGCCCGATGAGCAAACTTACACCTTCAAAATCAGAAAAGGGGTGAAGTTTCATGACAATCCCTGCTTTGCCGGAGGTATTGGGCGTGAGCTGAAAGCAAAGGATTTTGTATATAGCTTCAAGCGTATTTTAGACCCCAAAACCGCCAGTACAGGTGCTTGGATTTTCCGTAGCTGCGTGTTGCTCAAGCCTGATGGCTATGCCTCGGACTCGGCCTTCATCGCCCTTGATGATTATACTTTGCAAGTGAAGCTGGCGCGTAAGTTTCCTCCTTTTATGGAGCTGCTTACCATGCCTTATGCTTTTGTAGTGCCTGAAGAGGCTATTGAAAAATACGGAAAAGAGTTTCGTAAAAATCCCGTAGGTACGGGCGCTTTCATGCTTACCAGCCCCGAGCAGTGGCAGGAAGGACAGTCGCTTACTTTGGTGAAAAATACCAACTACTGGAAGCGTGATTTCAATGGCAATCGTTTGCCTTATTTGGATGTGGTGCAGCTACAATTTATTGAAGATGCCAACCAAGCCTTCCGAGAGTTTGAGGCCGGAAAGCTGGATTTCATCACCGGATTGCCCGAAAATGCCAAAGATTTGCTTGACAATACAGGCAAAATCAAAGAAGCTTATCGCAAGCAATACAACATCGAGAAGATTCCTTATATGAATACCGAGTATGTGGGCTTTCAGCTAAGTCCTGAAAACTACGGAAAAGATACTGCACACCCTTTCCTGAACCTGAAATTCCGCCAAGCGCTTAGCTACGCCATAGACCGCGAAGCATTGGTACTCTCGCTACGCAACGGCATTGGTATTCCGGGTGTATCAGGAGTTACCCCTGCTGCCATTCCTTCTTTTGATTCTACCCGCGTGAAAGGCTATACCTACGACCAAAGAAAGGCTTTGGAGCTGCTCAAAGAGGCGGGCTTCGCAGGAGGAGCTAAGTTGCCCGAAATTGTGCTGAGTACTTACTCTTCGGACAAGCCGATTGCCGAATTTTTACAAAAACAGTGGGAAGCAATTGGTGTGAAAGTAAAAATTCAACAAAACCAATTCGTAACGCACAAAGACTTGGTGGACAATGGCAAGGTGAATCTCTTCCGTGGTTCTTGGCTGGGCGACTATCCTGATGCCGAAAACTACTTCGCGATGTTCTACTCCAAAAATCTCTCTCCTGCCGGGCCTAATAAAACCCACTATATCGATAAGGAGTTTGATGCCTTGTATGACGAAGCGCAAGAGAAAGACGACCACGAGGAAAACCACTTTCTATTGTATGAGTTCTATCACAAGATGGACCAAAAGATTATGGATAGTGCCCCTGTGATTATACTATATTACGATGAAATATTGCGTGTATATAACAAGAATATCATCGGCCTGAAAACCAATAATACCAACTTGCTGATTCTTGAGACTGTTGATTTTAAGAAAGCAGACGTAGAATAAGCTACATAAGATTGTAATTTGAAAAGCGCAGGCTCATAGAGCTTGCGCTTTTTTTAGGAAGAAGCTTTTGGATTCTTTGCAAAAAATATACAATTTAGCAAGTACAATCACACAATTATTCAACGATATGATGCATAAGGTAATTACAGATTTGGAAGCAGTAGTAGCGCAGATTAAAGATGGCGACACCCTGATGCTGGGGGGCTTTGGCCTCTGTGGAATTCCCGAAAATGCCATTCAGGCTTTGCTCAAAACGGGAGTTAAAAACTTGACCTGCATCTCCAACAATGCAGGTGTAGATGACTTCGGCCTGGGGCTGCTCTTGCAGTCGCGCCAAATCAAAAAGATGATTTCTTCTTACGTAGGCGAAAATGCAGAGTTTGAAAGGCAACTGCTCGCCGGAGAGCTGGAGGTGGAGCTGGTACCCCAAGGTACACTCGCCGAGCGGATTCGTGCCGGTGGGGCGGGTATTCCGGCTTTTTTCACTCCTGCCGGCGTAGGTACTGAGGTAGCCGAAGGAAAGGAAGTAAGAGACTTTTATGGCAAAACCTACCTGATGGAACATTGGCTACGTGCCGATTTTGCTTTGGTGAAGGCATGGAAGGGCGATACTGCCGGAAATCTGATTTTTAAAGGTACGGCTCGTAACTTTAATCCCATGATGGCCACCGCTGCCGCCATTACCATTGCCGAGGTAGAGGAGCTGGTGCCTGCCGGCAGCTTAGACCCCAACGAAATACATACGCCCGGTGTATTTGTAAAGTATATCTACCAAGGGAGCAATTACGAAAAGCGCATCGAGCAGCGCACTGTCTCTCAATAGTTTTATGACCTTAAACTGAATCTTATTATGCCTTTAGATAAACACGGTATCGCCAAACGCATCGCCAAGGAGCTACAAGATGGCTTTTATGTCAATCTCGGGATTGGCATTCCTACCTTGGTAGCCAACTATATTCCTGATGGAATGAATGTGGTATTACAATCTGAAAATGGCCTGCTGGGCATCGGCCCTTTCCCCAAAGAGGAAGACGTAGATGCCGACCTCATCAACGCTGGCAAGCAAACTATCTCCATGCTCAAAGGCTCTGCTTTGTTTAGCTCTGCCGAAAGCTTTGCCATGATTCGTGGCGGCCATATAGACCTTACCATCTTGGGGGCAATGGAAGTGTCGGAAAATGGCGACATTGCCAACTGGAAAATCCCCGGCAAGATGGTAAAAGGAATGGGAGGAGCGATGGACTTGGTGGCCTCTGCCAAAAACATCATCGTGGCCATGCAGCACGTAAACAGAGAGGGGGCTTCCAAACTCCTCAAAAAATGCTCTCTGCCACTTACGGGTATTGGCTGTGTGAAGAAAGTCGTAACCGAGCTGGCTGTGCTTGACGTGCTGCCCAAAGGGGGCTTTAAACTTTTGGAGCGTGCGCCGGGTGTATCGGTAGAAGAAATAAAAAATGCTACGGAAGGAAAGCTTATCATTGAAGGGGATATTCCTGAAATGAGCCTCTGAGTCTTGCCCAATTCACACAAAAAAGCCTTCAGTAAGTATTTACCGAAGGCTTTTTTGCAGATAAGGTATCCGAAAGTTATTTCTTTACCTCTTGCTTCTTGGCCATACGCTGCTTGAACTTGTCCACACGTCCGGCAGTATCCAACATCATCTTCTTACCAGTGTAGAAAGGATGTGATTGTGAACTTACTTCCAATTTGATAACAGGGTAAGTCTTGCCTTCAAACTCGGTAGTTTCGCTGGGCACCATGGTAGAGCGAGACAAAAACTTGTAATCGCTGGACAAATCCCAGAATACAACCTCGCTGTAGGTAGGGTGAATATCTTTTCTCATTGTGTATATAAATTTTAAGTTTTTCGATTCCTAAAAGGACTGCAAATGTAGAAAATGAAATTGTAATTCGCAAAAAAATCTTGTAAAAGATAGACTTTCAGTCGCTTTGTACTGCCCAAATAATATCGCTCAGACTACTGCTGCCATCTGGCCAATGCAATTGGTGCACTTGTATTTCTTCAAAAATACTCATATAATTTTCGATACAATTCCTCAAAAACTGAAGCTCTGCTTTCAAATGCCAATGGGGTATTTGGTGGGCATACAGCACTACAAAGAGGCGATTGTGCCGATGGTAGCGCCCCTCTTGCGATTGGTGGGCATAGAGCCACTCGATAAGCTGCCGTGGTGCGGCCTGCGCCTCGGCCAAGCTGCCGGGGAAAGCCTTGGGAAAAACCGTACTTTTGTGGTCGAAGGGGATGCCGGAAATAAAAAAATCCTTAGCTTTATCCTTGGCATTGGCAGCAGCTTGTACCGAGGGCTGGCTCAAAAATATTTGTTCTACGGCCTTGGCCGACCAGAAGTTGTACCAGCGGTTCAGGGCATATTGCTGTTGGGCTTCGGGGAGCGGCGATATTTGTAGCTGTACCTCCGCAAAGTCCGTACATTCATAAATCCAGTTGCTCAGGGCATCGTCGGCATTGTTTTGGAGCTTGCCCCAGCGGTAGGGGTACTGCCATCGTTTTTTGAGCTGTTTTTCGAGATACAAAAGGTCTATCATTACAAACACAATGAATATTGACAAAAAAATGCGCTTCTTTCTGATATGGATGTTTCTTCTGTACTTGTGCCCATCGTTGCTGTCAGCACAAATTTTTATGAAGGGGCTGTTTGAGCACGGCCAATACCAAATGCCTTATCGCTTACTCTTGCCAGAAGGCTACGACCCTGCCAAGCGCTATCCCTTGGTGTTAGGCTTCCACGGGGCAGGGGAGCGGGGCAGCGACAATGAAATTACCCTCAAGCATCTTTCTCCGCCTTTCCTCCAGCCGGAGGCGAGGCAGCGCTATCCTTGCTTTGTGCTGATTCCACAATGTGCGCCCGGCCACCGCTGGGTAGAAGTGCCTTGGGAGGCCAAAGCCCATCAGCAGCCCGAAGCTCCGGCGCTGTATATGCAAATGAGCTTGCTGCTCTTGGCCGAAATCATGCAAGAATATCCCATTGACAGCACGCGCCTCTATACCTATGGCCTTTCGATGGGCGGCTTTGCGGTGTGGGACATCATTACGCGCTATCCCAAGCTCTTTGCGGCGGCCATTGCGGTATGTGGCGGTGCCGATGAGCAGCAGGCTGCCAACATTGTGCATCTGCCCGTATGGGCTTTTCACGGAGGCAAAGACAGTACCGTGTTGCCGGAGCGCTCGCGCCGGATGGTAGCGGCTTTGCAAGCGGCGGGGGCTACGAAGCTGCGCTACACCGAATACCCGGAGGTAGGGCATACGAGTTGGAAGCAGGCATTTGCCGAGAAAGAACTTTTGCCTTGGCTTTTTGCACAGCAAAAACAAGCGCCTTGATAGTGAAGTTATGTAAAAAGCTTTACTTTTACAAGCGAAATTAAACTCCTAACAACATGGATAGCTATCAAATTCTAACTTTTGTACACTCTTGGCTGCGCTGGGTGGTACTTATCGTGGCTCTTATTGCCATTTTCAATGCCTTTGGCGGATGGCTCAGCAAGTCGCCCTTTGGCAAAAAAGACAATGCCTTGCAAGCCTCTTTCGTTGGGCTGATGCACACACAGCTGCTCATCGGACTGATTTTATATTTTTTTCTAAGCCCCTTAGGAAGTGCTGCTTTTGCAGGAGGTATGGAGCCGGTGATGAAAAATAGTGCTGTGCGCTACTGGGCAGTAGAGCATATCACGATGATGATTTTGGCGGTGATAGTGGCACAAGTAGGCCGAAGCATCTCCAAAAAAGCCCAAACGGCCCTCAAAAAACACCGTGTATCGGCCATTGCCTTTAGTGTGGCCTTGGTGCTGATGCTTTCGCGCATTCCTTGGAACGAGGCAGGCCGTTTGTTTAGAGGTTTGTAGATTT
>DAIQNQ010000117.1:0-9426 GCA_036788275.1 Thermonemataceae bacterium | reverse complement strand
CGCAGGATAGTAATTAAACAAACTGCTTTTTTTAGACATTTTGACCTTATACAATGAGTACTAATACCACAGAAAAAGGATTAGAAGCCCACATTGCCCATTATTTGAGCAATGAAAACGGCTATTTGCTTCGTGCCAACACAGCTTACGACAATGTGGTTTGTTTGGATAGGGGATTGTTGTTTCAATTTTTAGAAGCTACCCAACCCAAAGCCGTTGCCAAACTCAAAGCCTTTCATAAAGACTTATACGAGCAAAAAATCACCAAGCGCCTGAACGACCAAATACAGGCAAAAGGAGTCATTGAAGTATTGCGAAAAGGTATCACAGACGGCTTTACTGATACCAAACTCAATCTGTTTTACGACCAGCCCGTTTCATCGTACAATGTGGCAGCCAAAGCCCTGTATGATACCAACTTGTTTTCGGTGATGCGTCAGGTGTATTTTTCGCCAAACAACAAAAAGTCCTTGGATTTGGTGCTGTTCATCAATGGCATTCCTGTAATTTCCTTTGAACTGAAAAATGAACTCACCAAGCAAAATGTGCAACACGCCATTAAGCAGTATAAAGAAGACCGAGACCCCAACGAAGAACTGTTCCGCTTAGGCAGATTGATGGTGAATTTTGCGGTGGACACAGAAGAAGTGTGGATGTGTACGCACCTGAAAGCCGAAAAATCCTATTTCCTGCCATTCAACAAAGGCAACAACAACGGTGCAGGAAATCCACCGAATGAGGGTATCAAAACCGATTACCTCTGGAAAGAAGTGTTGACCAAAAGCAGCCTTACGGATATTGTTCAGAACTTCTGCCAGCTCATTACTGAAGAAAAAGAATACTTAGATGAGAAAGGAAAAATAAAAACACGCAAGGAAAAGAAATTGATTTTCCCACGCTATCATCAATTGGTAGCCGTTCGTATGCTTTTGGCAGATGCACAAAGCAAAAGTTCGGGGCAAAAATATTTGATTCAACATTCAGCAGGTTCGGGCAAATCCAATTCCATTTCGTGGTTGGCTCATCAGTTGGTGGGTTTACACGACAAATCAGGTCAAAACAACATTTTTGATACCGTAATTGTCATTACTGACCGCAGGGTGTTGGATGCACAAATACGTAACAACATCAAGCAGTTTCAGCAAGTAGCAGGTGTGGTAGAAGCCATCACAGAAGGCAGCAAACAGTTGAAACAAGCATTGGAGGAAGGCAAAAAAATCATCATCACCACCATTCAAAAGTTTCCGCACATTGTAGAAGAAATCGGAGAACTGCCCGGAAACAATTTTGCCATCATCATAGACGAAGCACACAGCAGCATAAGTGGACAAATGGCAAGAAAGCTGAATGAAACACTCTCCAAGCTACAAGATGAAGATGAATTGAAGTCAGATATTGAAACTTATGATGAAAATGAAAGTGACGATATTACAGGAGAAGATTTAATTCGGGTATTGGTAAAGTCAAGAAAGCTTTTGCCCAATGCCAGTTATTTTGCCTTCACCGCCACACCCAAAAACAAAACGCTGGAATTGTTTGGCGTTCCATATCCCGAAGGCGACAAAACCAAGTTCAGAGCCTTTCACCTATACTCAATGAAACAAGCTATTGAAGAAGGTTTTATTATGGATGTGTTGCTAAACTACACTACTTATCAAAGTTATTATGCCCTGCTGAAAAAGATTGAGGACGACCCCGAATATGACAAACTGAAAGCACAGAAGAAATTAAAACACTATGTAGAAAGCCACGAACACGCCATCAAGAAAAAAACAGCCTTGATAGCAGACCATTTTATTGATGAAGTCATCAAAAAACGGAAAGTTGGCGGATTGGCAAAAGCAATGCTTGTAACCAGTTCCAGAGCCAATGCCGTGAAATACAAAAAGGCTTTTGATGATTATTTGGTAAAAATCAATAGTCCACACAAAGCAATAGTTGCTTTTTCAGGCGAAATAGACGGACAAACAGAAGCCAATCTAAACGGCTTTTCAAGTACCAATATCCCAAGTGAGTTTGAGAAGAACGAAAACCGATTTTTGATTGTAGCCAACAAATACCAAACAGGATTCGACCAACCGCTTTTGCATACAATGTATGTGGACAAGAAATTGGGTGGTGTAAATGCAGTTCAAACACTTTCAAGACTGAACAGAAGCCATCCGCTAAAGAAAGACACTTTTGTATTGGACTTTGCCAATGCAGCAGAAGATATTGAAAAAGCATTCAAGCCTTATTTTGAAAGTACCATTTTAGGCGAAGCAACAGACCCGAATAAACTGTTTGACCTGCAAGATGCTTTGGACAATTTTCAGGTTTACAGTCGTGAACAAATTTTTGAGTTTTCGGAAAAGATTTTGGCAAACGTACCCGTTGACCAACTACACGCCATTTTGGACAGCAGTTCAGAAATATTCCGAAATGATTTGACAGAAGAACAACAAGCCGATTTCAGGGCTAAAGTAAAAACCTATGTTCGGCTTTATATTTTCCTATCTCAAATTGTTCCCTTTGAAAATCCATATCTCGAAAGGCTTTACATCTTCCTGAATCACCTGCAAAACAAATTAGGTGGCGACACTCCTATTGACTTAGTCAAGGGCATTATAGACAATATTGATATGGACAGCTACCGATTGCAATTAGAAGCCAATATCAAGATTACATTAGCACAAGATAATGAATTAAAACCCATTCCAACCAATATGAGAGGTGGTTCATCAGAACCCGAAATTGATAGACTTTCCAATATTCTACAAACGTTTAACGACAGATATGGAACTCAATTTAATGATGCTGATAAAGTAAGACGAATGGCTGAAGATATAGTCAATGATGTTGCAAAAAATCAAGATATGATTAGTTCTTTAAAATATTCAGACGAACAAAATGCAAAAATCACCAGTGATAAAATTGCACAAGAAGAACTACTGAAACATGTTACCACCAACTTTGATTTTTATAAACTTATCACTGATAATAAAGATGCCCGAGAAGATTTTAATGCGATGGTTTTCGGAATGGTTAAAGAATTGATAAATAAAGGGCTTAATGCATAGGAATAAAACGATACAACAAATAATCAATCTACAAGTGTAAGCACGTTTACTCATTCCCTCCCGCCATAACTTGCAAAAGACTGTACCTGTTTTAGTCTGAGCCACCCCAGCCACCCCCTCCAACAAAAAACTCTGACAGATTTTTCATAAACCTGTCAGAGTTCAAACCCACTCCAAGCCCCTCACCTACCCCGCCAAGTCCATTTCTACTTGCAGCGTGAAGGTGTCCATATCCAGCGCGGCGGCCTTGTCGGAAAGTCCCTCTACCAAGGCAAATTGCAAGGCTTGTACCTCCTCGCAAATATAGGCTTGGTGCTTCTGCAAGGCCTCGTTTACAAGGCTTTCCTCACTTTTGGCGATACGCAGACTGATTTTGTCCACCACATCTAAGTTGCGGTCTTTGCGCAGATTTTGGATACGGTTGATAAAGTCGCGGGCAATGCCTTCTTGGCGCAGCTCCTCGCTGATATGGATGTCCAAGGCCACCGTAAGGCCTTGCTCCGTAGCCACCGACCATCCGGCAATTTCCTTGGCCTCGATAAGCACATCTTCCAAAGTAAGGGTGATAAAGCCCTCCGAGATTTCGGCTTCGTAGAGGCCTTCGCGCTCTATTTTGGCGATGTCTTCTTTGGCAAAATTCTGGATAATGGCAGCGACTTCCTTCATTTTGGCCTTGTAAATCTCGCCCAAGCGCTTAAAATTCGGCTTGATACTCTTCACCAATACGCCGGAGGTATCATCAATATATTCGATATTCTTTACGTTCACCTCGGCTTTTATCAGGTCTTCTACCAGCGCAATTTGCGCCTTGGTATTTTCTTGCAATACAGGCACCAAAATACGGCTCAGAGGCTGGCGCACCTTCACTTTTTCCTTCTTGCGGAGCGAGTGCGTGAGCGAGCATATCCGCTGCGCCAAATCCATACGCTGCTCCAAGGCCGCATCTATGCGTTCCTTTTGGGCTTTGGGGAAGCGGCTCAGGTGTACCGAGGCCTCCTCGCCTTGTAGGTTTTGATAGAGCCAATCGGCAAAGAAAGGCGCAATAGGGCTCATCAGTCCTGCCACTTGGCGCAGACATTCGTAGAGAGTTTGATAAGCCGCCTGCTTGTCGGCGGTCATTTCACCCTTCCAGAAGCGGCGACGGCCCAAGCGCACATACCAGTTGGAGAGCTGCTCGCACACAAAATCCTGAATAGCACGCGCGGCTTTGGTAGGCTCATAGTCTTCGTAGGCGCTTTCTACCTCCAATATCAGCGATTGCAGTTTGGAGAGAATCCACAAGTCGAGTTCTGTATAAGCCGGAGCAATGCTGCTGTCTTGCGCCTTCCATTGGTCTAAATTGGCATAAAGCGCAAAGAAATTATAGGTATTGTAAAGCGTACCGAAGAAGCGGCGCTGCACCTCCCCGATGCCCTCCAAGTCGAACTTCAGGTTGTCCCAAGGGTTGGCATTTTCGACCATATACCAGCGGGTAGCATCGGCACCGTATTGGTCGAGGGTTTGGAAAGGGTCTATCACATTGCCTTTCGACTTCGACATCTTCTCCCCGTTTTTATCGAGTACCAAGCCTGTGGACACCACATTTTTGAAGGCCACCTTGTCGAAAAGCATTACAGAAAGCGCATGCAAGGTAAAGAACCAGCCACGGGTTTGGTCCACGCCTTCCGAGATAAAATCGGCAGGAAAAGCCTTGCCCTGCTCTATCATTTCGCGGTTTTCAAAAGGATAGTGCCATTGGGCGTAGGGCATTGCCCCGGAGTCGAACCACACGTCTATGAGGTCTGTTTCGCGGTACATCGGCTTACCCGTATCGGAGAGCAGCACGATTCTGTCCACATAAGGGCGGTGCAGGTCTATTTCGGCGATATTTTCGGGATTGGCAAAGCCTGCGGCAGTGGCTTTGGCAGCTTCGGCCACCAGCTCTTCTACCGAGCCGATG
The DNA here is from genome assembly GCA_036788275.1 of Thermonemataceae bacterium. GTDB lineage: Bacteria > Bacteroidota > Bacteroidia > Cytophagales > Thermonemataceae > DAIQNQ01. The sequence continues at coordinate 4,428 of DAIQNQ010000117.1, read as the reverse complement.
CATTTTTCTTCGCTGCCGTCTTCGCTGCGCCAGATAGGCAGAGGCGTACCCCAATAGCGCGAGCGCGAGAGGTTCCAGTCCACGAGGTTGTCGAGCCAGTTGCCAAAGCGTCCGCTTCCGGTGCTTTCGGGCTTCCAGTTGATGCTGCGGTTCAGCTCGCTCATACGTTCCTTGAGGGCAGTAGTTTTGATAAACCAACTGTCCAAAGGATAATACAATACGGGCTTGCCTGTGCGCCAGCAATGCGGGTAGCTGTGCAGGTATTTTTCTACTTTGAAAGCGCGGTTTTCTTCTTTGAGAATGATGGTGATAATCACATCGGTACTCTTGTAGTTTTCCTGCTTTTCGTCTTCACCGAGGTAGTTTTTTACGAAGAAATCCCCTTCGCCATAAACCTTGTGCGCCTTGATACCCAAGGCCTCCATACGGCTTTTAAGCTGCTGCCCGATGGCCTTTACGAAGCGCCCCTCACGGTCCACCGTAGGCATCAGTTTGCCTTCGGCATCTTCTACGAGCATAGCAGGCACATCGGCTTGTTTGGCCACGCGGGCATCATCTGCCCCAAAAGTAGGCGAAGTATGTACGATACCCGTACCGTCTTCGGTGGTTACAAAGTCGCCTCCAATCACTCTAAAAGCCTTTTGCTTGTATTCTTCTGCTTGGATATAAGGCATCAGTTGCTCATAGCGGATGTCGAGCAGTTCCTTGCCACTGCATTCAAGGGCGATGGCGTAAGGAATGAGCTTGTCGCCGGGCTGGTAATCTCCCAGAGCGAGGGCGGCAGCTTTTTCAGAAAAATACTTGGGCAGCAAGGCTTTGGCCAAAATTACCGAGGCCGGACGATGCGTATAGGCATTGAAAGTTTTTACTTTTACGTAATTGATTTTCTCGCCTACGGTAAGCGCCATATTAGAGGGCAGCGTCCAAGGGGTGGTCGTCCAAGCCAACAAAAACACCTCTTCGTCTTCTTGCTCAAAGAGAAAAGCCGAGCGGGCATCTTTTTTCACCTTAAACTGCGCCACAATAGAAGTATCCGACACCTCTTGGTAGGTACCGGGATAGTTGAGCTCGTGCGAGCTGAGGCCGGTGCCCGCCGCCGGAGAATAAGGCTGTATGGTGTAGCCTTTGTAAAGGAGGCCGCGCTCGTGGAGCTTTTTGAGCAAGTGCCAGAGCGACTCAATATAATCTTTTTCGTAGGTGATGTAAGGATTGCCCAAGTCCACCCAATAGCCCATACGCTCGGTGAGGGTATTCCACTGGTCGGTATAGGTCATTACGGTTTCGCGGCATTTCTGATTGTAGTCTTCGATAGAGATTTTCTGCCCGATGTCTTCTTTCTTGATGCCCAAGAGCTTTTCTACTTGCAACTCTACGGGCAGACCGTGGGTGTCCCAGCCACCTTTGCGCTTTACTTGGAAGCCTTGGAGGGTTTTGTAGCGACAAAAAATATCTTTGATGGTACGCGCCATCACATGGTGGATGCCCGGCGTGCCATTGGCCGAAGGCGGCCCTTCAAAAAATACAAACTGCTCCTGCCCTTCGCGGGAGCTGACGGAGCGCTCAAAAATTTTATTTTCTTGCCAATAGCGCAGTATGTCGCTGCTCAAAGTGGCATAATGTAGATTTTTATATTCGGGATATTTCATAACAAAAAGCTGAAAGATTTTTCTGAAAGGCTCTCCCTGACGGGTTTGAGCCTCGCAAAGATAAGAAAAGCCCAACAGAATACAAGCCGTTGGGCGCTCAAGGCTTCGTAGGAGGCAGTTTCAACGAAATAGGCCGAAAGCTTGCATTATTTTTGTATTTTTTGCTATTTGTCAAAAAATTCAACCGAATACGATGTTTAAATACTTTTTACTCCCCCTTGCCCTCCTTTTTCAAGAACTGCAAGCACCGCCTCCGGCTTGGCAATTACAGCATTTGGCCGATGCCGATGCCCTGCTTTATGCCCGTGCCGAGCAGATTTTTGTAGAAATGAGCGAGCAGGAGCGTGTGGCACAAATGCTGGTAGTGGCCGTAGGGCGCTATGGCAAGCCCAAGAAAAAAGTAGCCGAGCTTATCAAAAACTACAAAATAGGCGGTGTACTGCTGCTCCATGGCGGCAAAGAGGAGTTTATCGAATATGTGCAAGAGTTTGATATACTCACACGCAGCTTGGGCGCACTGCCCTTGCTCTATTCTGCCGATGCCGAGCCTTCGCTGATACACAACAAAATAAAAGGTGTAAGGCGCTTCAAAAATACCAGCGAAATAGAAGATGAAGAGGAAAGCGAGCAGATTGCCTTGCAAATATGCAGCGAGCTGGCCGAAATAGGCATCAAACACAACTACGCGCCCGTATGCGACCTCAGCAACAGCAATGTGGCTATCGGCAAGCGCAGCTTTGGCGACGAGCTGGCAAGGGTGCTGGCCTTTAGTCAGGCTTTTATGGCTGCCTCGCATCGCAACAATATCTTGGCTACTGCCAAGCATTTCCCCGGACACGGCTTTGTACACGGCGATACCCACAAGCAGCTGGTGTATATTGATGGAGAGCTAAACGAGGTGGAGGTCTATAAAAAATTGATTGATACGGGCTTTGCGATGAGCATTATGGTAGGCCATATTGCCGTACAAAACAATGCCCAATACGATACCCAAGGCCTTCCGGCTACGATTTCTCCGGTGATTGTTAGCAAGCTGCTCAAAGAAGAACTGGGCTTCGACGGCCTTATCGTAACCGATGCCATGAACATGGGCGCGGTGCGCAACATTCCGCATGCGCCTTTTTTGGCGGCCAAGGCGGGCTGCGACTTGATACTGATGCCCGAAAATGAGGCCGAGTTTCTTGAAGATGTGCTGCGCGAAATGGAGCAAAATGAGGCTTTTCGCGAGCAAATTTATGCCTCTATCAAAAAAATTATCCGTTTTAAAGTAGCCTTGGGCTTGATATAACACACGCAACAATTAACTCTCTTTTCGATATATAATGGACTACCTCCTTTCTTCTTCTTTTTTGCACCTTTTGGCAGGGGCTTTCTTTGCCATTCTCTTCTTGCAATCAGGCTTCGACAAAGTTTTTGACTTTGCAGGCAACCTTGCTTGGCTACAAGGGCACTTTGCCAAAAGCCCGCTCAAAGGCCAAGTGAAGCTGCTTTTGCTCATCATTACGCTTGTAGAGGTGGCCGCGGGGCTTTGCAGCGGCTTGGGCGTGCTGTGGGCTTTGTGGGAGGGCAGCACGGTGCTTATCTATTGGGGCGTGTTGCTTTCGGCGCTCAGCCTGCTAATGCTCTTCTTCGGGCAGCGTATGGCCAAGGATTACGCCGGAGCCGGCGCTTTGGTGCCCTATTTTGTGTTGGCTTTGCTGGTATTGCATTGGCTCAGCTAAAAAAGCGGTGGCAATTTTGTAATAATTACTCGCTTTAGCATACTCATAGGCCAGTTAAAGACCATCCTGAATGTTCGGCTTGCGCTTATGGGTACTACTTCTTACACACTCAAGAGAGTTTTTGGTTTTGATGGATACACTTCATTGTCTATCAAAAAAGAAAATCCTGACCATCTACTTCACAAAAAACAGCGCATTTTGTCTTCAGAGCAGGAATTTATCGCACAGATTCGCAGCACGCAGGGCATTCTTTGGAAAATATGCCACCTCTACTGCCCCGAGGCCGAAGAGCGGCAAGACTTGTTTCAAGAGATGCTCGTGCAGCTTTGGCGCTCTTACCGTACCTTCAAAGGGCAATCTAAGTTTTCTACTTGGGTGTATCGGGTATGCCTGAATGTGGCCATTTCGCAATACCGCAAAAGTCGCCGCCAAGCCCCCAGCACCGAGCTGCCTCGTGAGGTATATGAGCAGGTGGACAGCCAAGAGAGCGAACTCAAAGAAGAACGCAGCAAGGCACTCTACGAGGCCATTGCCCAGCTCAAAACCGTAGAAAAAGCCTTGGTGATGCTCTACCTCGAAGACAAAAGCTACGACGAGATTTCGGAGATTATGGGTATCAGTGCCAACAATGCACGGGTGAAAATGAACCGTATCCGTGAAAAACTACGTACCATGATGGTGAAGAAAAGCACGTAAAATGATTTGTTGATGGAATTAGAAGATCTGAAGTCGCTCTGGAAAGAAAATAGCCAAGAGATTGCTCAAAACGACCTCTCTGCCGAGGCTTTGGAGCAGCTCCTCCGTGGCAAAACACATGGTATTGTACGCCTTATCAAGAGAAATTTGATACTGGAAGCCATCTTTTGTGTGTTGATTACCCTTATGATACTGAGCATGCCGATGCGTGCGCAGCAGTTTCAGGCCTTGGAGCTGGGGCTCAAAGCCAGTATGGTATTTTATACAATCCTCATCTTGTGGGCCTATGGCTACTCTTATCGCTGGCTGCACAAATATTACGACATGGCCACCGACCTCAAAACCGCCACACAAAGCTTGGTACA
>DAIQNQ010000116.1:0-9448 GCA_036788275.1 Thermonemataceae bacterium | reverse complement strand
TTTGTGTACTTTGTGCATTCTTCGAGGCCTTTGTGGTTGATTTTTACCACAAAGAGCGCAAAGGTTTTCACAAAGGGTACAAAGAATGTTTATTTCTTGAAAATCAATGAAGCGAAGCCTTCCTTGTACCGCCAAGAGGGCTTTAAAAGATTTTTGATTTTTTTTTCGTACCCAAGTGTAACAAATCGTGGCGTTGCTTTTCAAAGAAGCAAAACTTAAAATCAAGACAATATGAAAAAGATGTTTTTCTTCTGCACGCTGCTCACACTCTGGCAGCCGCTCCTATGGGCACAAAGCGCTATCTCGGTACAAATATCCGGCAAAGGTGCGCCTGTTTTATTTCTGCCCGGCTTTGCCACCCCCGGCGAGGTATGGACCAAAACCGCCGCCCAAATGCCCAAGCACCGTGCTTATTTGGTAACTTATGCAGGCTTCGGCGGCCTATCGCCCATTGCTATGCCTTGGTACGAGCAAGTGAAAGCTGAACTTATTGCCTATATCACCTCTAACAAACTTCAAAAATTGACCTTGGTAGGCCATAGTATGGGCGGTAATTTGGCGCTGGACTTGGCTGCAAGCCTGCCCGACAGAATCACGAAAGTGGTGATTGTAGATGCTCTTGCGTGTATGCGCGACATCATGATGCCCGGCGTGCCTGCCGAAGCCTTGGCTTACGAAAGCCCTTACAACAAACAACTGCTGGCGATGGACGCAGCCGCCCAATCGGCCTACCTCGACCAAATGATGCAAGGTATGGTCAGCAAGGCTGAAGACCAAGCCCAAGTAAAGGCTTGGATGGCCAAAGCCGACCGACAAACTTTTGTGTATGGCTATGTGGACTTGCTCAAATTGGATAATCGTCCGCTCTTGCCTGCCATCAAAGCGCCTGTATTGTTGATGGTAGCAGGCCAACCTTATGGCCAAACTGCATTGGAGAACATGCAAAAGCAGTATGAAAAGCTGGCCAATAAAAAATTTGCTTTCGCTGCCAACAGCAAGCATTATATCATGCTTGACGAGCCTGAATGGTTTATCAAAGAACTTCTTTCTTTCATTAGCAAGTGAGCAACACCCTCAAAAATCAATTTGAGCAACTCTACCAAGAGCACTACCGCATGGTGTATCGCCTCTGTACCGGACTCCTAAAAGGCGATGGCGAGCAGGCCAAAGATTTGGCGCAGGAGGTATTTATACAAGTGTGGAACAATCTTGACAGGTTTAGACAAGACTCTTCGCCTAAAACTTGGATTTACCGCATCGCTGTCAATGCCTGCCTCAATTATATCAAGCTTATGCAAGTAAAAAGCAAAAGGCTTGAAGAAGCCTCGCGCAGCCAAGCCTATAGCGAAGAAATAAAACTGCCTGAAGAAGACCCCATCAAGGTGCTCTACGAAGCCTTGGCGCAGCTCTCCGACATAGACCGCCTCCTTGCCGGACTACTGCTGGAGGGCTTGCCCCAAAGCGAAATCGCCTCCATTATGGGTATTTCGGAGGGCAACCTTCGGGTGAAAGTACACCGTATCAAAATTAAACTCAAAAAACTGATTCCCCATGGATGATTTCAGCGCCAAGCTCCAAGCACACTGGCAAAATACCGATGTACCAACACCACCGCAGATGCTTCCCGAACAGATTATCGCCGAAGCAGAAAAGTTGCGCCGCGAAAGTTTCAAGTTTCAAAGAAGTACTTTGCTTATCTTGGGCAGTACTTTTTTGATGATGTGCTATTTTTTACTTGTTTATTTTCGCTTTAAGGAGCCGCTAAGCCACGTTGGCGTGGGCTTGATGCTGGGCTTTTTCCTGTTGCGCATTGTATTGGAGGCATACAGCTTGCAGCAAGGCCGCCAAAAAAGTGCAGCGGCCTCGGCCACAGAAAATCTGGCCAAAGAAAAAAAGTATCTCCAGTTGCGCCTTCGCATACATGGTTTTTACACTTACCTGACGCTGAGCGCCTATACGGCGGGCTTTCTGCTACTGCTGCTGGAGTTTGCCCAGCATATTTCCGCTTTTTGGATGGGGATGTTTGTAAGCTCTTACTTTGTGCCGGGGATTGTGCTGACGCTCCTTATCAGGAAAAATGTGCAGAAAGAACTCCGAGAGCTGCGCACCGTAGTAGCCTTGCAAGAGCACTTGTTGGCGTAGGAAATCCTTATTTTGGGCTCTCAAACTATCTATGGTGGGTTAATAAGAAATCTAAGCAGCATTTTGAATCAAGTAATGTAGGGAATCAGTTGAACCATTAAGAAGTAAAAAGCTGTGGGAAGCATCATTTTTTCACCGCTTTAATAGTTCATTTATACAAGAAAGCTTTTTAAGCTTCTCGTATAAACATAAAAAACCTGCTTGGCATACAAGCAGGTTTTTTTATGTTTATCGAATCTGTTTATGATGACAATGTGCCCCAAAGCCATATTAAGATACTCCAACCGGCAAATCCTCTGTTGATGATTGGTGCGATGGGTAGCTCTGCTAAGGAAGTGAATTTTTGCCCTTTGGTATTTTTTTCTTCACTCACTTTAGGTTTTTTATTTGCTTCGGGCAAGCTTTTGCTGTTTTTGAGGCTGGGTATCAAAATAGGCTTTCCTTTCTTTTGCTGTACTTTAAGGTCTATGTTTTCTTCAATACTTTTACTTGCCTTATTTTTGGGTGTGATTGCATCTTGTTCAAAAATTTCATTACCGCTCATCACCAGAGACTGCCCGGAAGCAAGGCTGCTGAGGAGGGTGAGGAGGAAAAGGAGGCTCCAAAATATTTTGGTATTTGCTTTCATGACTTATCTTGTTTTCAGACACATAGACAAGCAGTGCCCATGAGAGGTTGCACAAAAAACGAAAAAAATATTTTTATGAAAATCTTTGCTTGATTTTCAGTGCTTTAAAGGTAGGTTTTTTTTGGCGATTCTCAAAATCTTTTGCCTACTCTTTAACAAGCTTTAACATAAGTAGGCAAAAGACAAACAATATTACAGAAAACAAAAATTATACTTTTTGCACAACGGGGCGGCTCAAGAAATCGGGCTTGGTAGTGCGTATTTGAGCTTTTAGCTGGTTAAGCATAGAGTAAAGCCCAAAGTAGGTGCGATTTACATACAAGCCATGCTTGGAGCCTCGGGCTTGCTTGGCTTCTTTCAGTTCCTTCATTTTGGAGAGCTTCTCTCCAAACTCATAGATGGTTTGGAAGTAAGCATCGTCGCCAAAGTCGAAATGGTCTGCGTGGAAGGGCTTGCCGAGCAATTCTATCATTTTCTGAAACAAATCTACAAAGAAGCGGCGCTGCACGGGGGTATCTTCGGCTACAATAAAGCCTAATTGCTCAAAAAGTTCTTCGGTTTGCGCTTGGTCTTTCAACAAGAAAGGGTTGATAAGGATAAAGTAGCTGTCGTAGAAGTCTTGTGGAATTTCCTTGATACAGCCAAAGTCTATCACGCCCACGCTGCCATCTTCTCCAAATAGGAAGTTGCCCGGGTGTGGGTCGGCGTGTACGGTTTTAAGATGATGAATTTGAAAGTCGTAAAAGTCCCAAAGCGCCTGTCCGATTTCGTTTCTTATTTCCTGCGAGGGGTTGCTCTCCAAAAACTCACCCAAATGCTTTCCATCAAGCCAGTCCATGGTAAGAATACGCTTGGAGGAGTACTCAGCATAGTATTTGGCAAAGCGCAAGCCTTTGATATGGGCACAAGCTTCCGAAATCTCGATGGAGCGGCGCAATTCCAGCTCGTAGTCGGTCTCTTCGAGGAGCTTGCTTTCTACCTCTTCCATATACACGTCTATCTCCTTCTCGTTCATATTGAGCAGGCGCACGGCAAAGGGTTTTACCATGCGCAGGTCGGATTTCACGCTGTCGGCCACGCCCGGATATTGTACTTTTACGGCCAGCTTTTTGCCTTGTTTGGTGGCCTCGTGTACTTGCCCGATGGAGGCAGCATTGACGGCCTCGCGGCTGAAGGTATCAAAAAGCTCGGTAGGGCCTTTTTGGAAATACTGTCGGAAGGTTTTTACGACCAATGGATAGGAAAGCGGAGGAGCAGAATACTGCGCCATCGTAAACTTATCAGTATAAGCCTTTGGGAGCACGTTTTTGTCCATGCTCATCATTTGTGCTACTTTCAGGGCGCTGCCTTTCAGCTCGCTCAAGGTATTGTAGATGTCCTTGGCGTTGTCTTCGTGGAGGCTATCTTTGCTAAGCTCAGGCTGAAAAGCCTTTTTGGTGTAGTGTTTTACATAATTAGCCCCTACCTTCACGCCTGTTTTTAGGAAGCGGGTAGCGCGTTCTACTTTGGAGGTAGGAATGCTGCTTTGAGATTTTTTCTGTGTCATGATTTGCAAAAATTATAGCCGATAGAAGAGAAGCACCCCGAAAGGCGAGTACTATTTATTTTTTTGGAGATTGAATTTTACAAAATCCACAATGGTATCTATAAAAGTACGTCCCATAAGGTCAAAAGCTACATTTACCACCTTTTCGATGGCCGCATCGGTTTGCTCAAAGTTTTTGCTTTCGTCTTTGAGCCAAAACTTCAAAATATAGCGGAGTTGTAGCCAGAGGGCATCTTTGTAAGAGTCGGTAATAAAAAGGCGCTGTGCAAATTCGCCGCTTTCTTGGCCTTCGTTGGTAAGCTCTTGGGCAAAAGAAAGAAAGCCACTGCGCATGTGCTCTAAGAAAAAGGGGCGAAGCGTACCTTTGGGCAGGTGCTTGAAACAGAAGTCCACATAGCTGCGATTGGTTTTGAGCCCTTCGATGAGGGTAAAGTAGAAGGCCAAGAGCTTTTCGCGTACACCGTATTGTTGGAAGGTAGGGTCGTTTTGGGTTTTGCTCAGGGTATCTTCAAAAAAAGAAGCCCAGATGCCCTTTTCGAGGCTTTCTAAGGAGTTGAAATGCTCATAAAAATCTTGTTCGGGCATTTCCAAAGATTTGGTAAACTGATACACCGACTGTGGGCGTTGGCCTTGCTCCAGCAGATAAGCCATGTAGCGTTGTTGGAGTGTAGCAGCAGGATTGGGCGCATCGTTGGCCGGAGTGCTGGTGGTTCTTTTCTTAGCCATAAAACTGAATAGATTTTAAAGTCAATGATGTTGAAGTGAGGAAGAGTGCTTATGAGCAAAATGCCCGCAGTACTTGTGCAGACAATCAGAAAACTATATTTATTTGCTAAAAGTTTGAAGAAATGATATTTTTGGTGTAGTTTTATTAGTCGTATTCAAAAGCTTTTGCCTCTCTTGGCAAGATTTTTTGAATATTGGTACGTTTTTTATCATCATTTATAAGCCCAAACTTTATCAGAACCAATATTTACTCTCAATAATTTCATGAACAGAATACTGATACTACTAATAAGCCTGACAACCTTGGTGCTGACCACGCAGAACTGCGCCGGCCAGAAAAGAAAGAAAACACAGGTAACAGTGCCCGGTGTCTATAAAATAGACAGCGACAATGACGGTGTACCCGATGTGCGCGACCAGTGCCCCGATACCCCGCGCAACATCAAAGTAAATGAATTTGGCTGCCCCTTCGATACCGATGGCGATGGCATTTATGATTACGAAGATGATTGCCCCAACCAGCCCGGCCCTCGCGAAAACAAAGGCTGCCCTTATGGCGACCGTGATGGCGATGGTATTACCGACGACAAAGACAAGTGCCCCGATGTGCCGGGTGTAATCGAATACCAAGGTTGCCCGCCGCCCGACCGTGATGGCGATGGCGTACTTGACCCCGACGATCTCTGCCCCGACGTGCCCGGCACCAAAGCTAATAAAGGTTGTCCCGAAATCATCAACAAAGAAGAAGAGGCCATCTTGGAGCAGGCCAGCAAGGTGGAGTTCGCTTTCAGCAAGTGGGACATCCTGCCCAAATGGTACAGCACCTTGGACAAAGTGGTGGGCATTATGCGCAAATACCCCAAAGCTTCGCTCTTGCTCGAAGGGCATACCGATAGCGTAGGCGAAGACGATGCCAACCAGACCCTCTCCGAAAACCGCGCCGCCGCCGTAAGGGAGTACCTCATCAGCAAAGGCATAGACCCTTTCCGTATTGAAAGCAAGGGCTTTGGCGAATCGCAGCCCATTGATACCAATGATACTGACACAGGCCGACAGCGCAACCGCCGTGTAAAAATGACCATCTATACAAAAGGCAATTAGGTATCCAAAAGCAAAGAGGCTGTCCGAAAAGGGCAGCCTCTTTTTTATGTTACTAATTTGATAAATTTATACCTTGCTTGTATATTTGCAGCCTTAGACCTCGTAGTTCAACGGATAGAATAGAAGTTTCCTAAACTTTTGATGTGGGTTCGATTCCCGCCGAGGTCACTATTTTTCCCATGCGTTTTACTTTACACGCCCCAGCCAATCTCGCTTTTCTTGTTCTGCTTCCGGGTTTGTGATAGTGCCCCTTGCGGCTATTTCTCCATCACTGCGACCAATCTCAGCACTTTGCTCTTGTATTTTACGTGCCCACTGATCTAAATACTCGTTTTCTTCTATGAAAGTACGCACGCGCTTCTCCATAGGCACGAGATAGAAAGCCAGAGCTACATTCATAGCCAATTTGAAAATAGGAATACCTCCCGAAAAGGAATCTACATAAGGCTCTAAAGCAAGCACAAAAAACTCGAAAATGGTAATGATGGTAAGCAGGGTGAGTATTGAAGCCCAGCGCGAATCGCTATGGGTGCGTTTGTAAAAGGCTGCTACGCCCAGCAGTCCTACAAAGAAGCAAATTTCGATGAGATAAAACCACCACGTTTCCCAAAAAGGAGGTTTTACTTTGAAGCGAAAAGTATGTGTATCACTTTTTTCGCCCAAGGCATTTTTGGCACGCAGCTCCAAGGCATAGCTGCCGCTGGGCAGATACGGAAACTCTATGGTAGCTTTGCTGCGCCAAGGTGTCCATTTGCTTTCTTCCATGCCTGCCAAACGGTATTGGTACTGCGTGTAGTTTTCGGCCAAGTAGAAGGGAAGGCTCACTTGTACGAAGAAGTTGTGCGATTCTTCGTCTTGCTCCAAGCGGAGGTCTTTCAAAGTAAAAAACTCTCCTTCTTCGGAGCGTACCAAGCGTACAAAAGCCTGTTTGTAGGGAGATGCCAGCAATTCTGCCTGCTTATTGATACGATAGATGCCATCGGGCGTAGCCACCCAGAGGTTGCCTTCAAAGTCTTCGTAGATGTCCTGAATATTTTTGAAAAGCGAGAGATAAGCTGCTTGCTGGGCTTGTACTTTGCTGTCTTGCTTGGCATTATCAGCGCCTAATTGCTGCCAATAGCCACTTTTTTGCATCCATAGAGAGCGAAAAGTTGTAGGGATGACACGAAAATCTTCTGTAAAGAACTTACTCAAGTTTTTGTCGGGCACCATCACGCCTCCTAAGGCCGGAAGATAGCGAAAAGCTCCTTTGGAAGTGATGAACACCGGTTCTTCGCCTAAAAGTACTGCTTCGATACTTTCGGCATAAGAAGACTTAAACCTGAAGCTTTCCCAAGTGCCAAAACCGCCGTCTGGATTGAGCTGGATGCGTGCTACTTTCGTGATACCGCCCAGCCAGAGGTTGTTGCCGTGGCGCACGATGCTACCAATATCATCTTTAAAGACCTTGAGGGTATCTGTTTTTTTCCAGTAGCCTGCTTGTTCTTTAAGAAGGTAAAGCCCTGCTTCGGTGGCCACATACATCAGATTTTCTTTACTTACAGGGTAAAGAGCCGTAATGACTGTATTGTTGAGCAGAGGGCCGACGCGCCCCCCCGAAATCTCGTACAAGCCCGTGCTGGTAGCCGCCAAGAGCTTACCTTTGTAGTTGATAAGTTCTTTGCATTTTGCATCAATTCCATCTATTTTTTTGAAGTAAAAAGGCAGTATTTGCTGCATATAGGCATTTTTACGGTCTTCGCTGCTGAGGTTGCGCATGCCAGCGGTGAGGAGAAAAATTCCCTTGTTGGTACCCACATAAAGCTGATAGCCCATACGAATCACATCGGTAACATTGCCTTGCAGCCCCGGATAGTTGGAAAAAATAGACACGGGCAGATTGAGTGCTACACGCGATACCCCCGATTTGTGGCATATCCAAAGCCCTTCTTGGTTGTCTAAAGTGATAGCTTTGGTTTCGTCGTCGGCCAAACCATTCTGAAAGCTGATGATTTTGAGCAGCAGCCCATTGCGCTTGTGGATACTGATACAGCCGCCGGAGGCCGTAGAAATCAAAAATTCCTGCTCCGAGATACTCACTCCTTGGCGTATCACAAAGTCGTTGAGATATTGTTGGGCGGTAGTATAGAAGCGTTGGAAGCGCTTGCCATCGAAGGTGTAGAGGAAATTATTAGAAAAAGCCACCATGCTTTTGCCTGCATCGAATACAAAGGCATGTTGCAGGCTCAGCTTGCTTGCTTCGGGCAGGCCAAGGTTGCCGAGGGGCTGGAGTTGGCCTTTTTGGTATTCATAAAAGTATTTTTCATCTACCAATACAAGGGCGCGCCCTTCGTGGCACATAATTCCTGCAAAAGTTTTTTCTTCGGGGGGCAAAAGCTTGCGGAGGGGCTTGTCGTCTTGGTACAAAAAAATAGCTTGGGGAGTGTAAAAAAGTACTTCGTCGCCTACCACATAAATTTTGCTGATTTCGCCTGGGTCGTCTAATTTTTGCGAAAGGCTGTAAAATTCAATACGTCCAAAATTATTTTTGAGCAAGTAGCCAAAATAATCTTTGCCGCCTACATAAATACGCTGTTCCGGGCTGTTGCTACTGCCCAAAGCAAGGCAATAGGCCGTACCTACGGCTTCCTCCAAAGACCAACTGACCCCATCGTAGGTGAGAATCCCCTTTTGGTTGGCAAAGTAAAGCATGCCTTCAGGGGTTTGTACTACGTCGTTGTTTTCAGCCGAAAGTATGGTTTCAGGATAGTTTTTAACGTAAAGATTGCCTTCTTGTGCTTGTAGTCCTTGTGGCAAAAGCAACAGAAAAAGACCTAATGCATAGTATAAGATTGCTAAGCGCATAAAAAAGTAGAGTATGTGGAATAAGATATGAAGGTACAAAACTTTAGCAACTCTCACAAAGATTGTACTGTTTTGAAAATGTGAAATTTTGGCGGAGGCTTTGCCAAGCCTTGCCGATGAGGAATTTTGAGCTGGTATTGCTATTTTAAAATCTTTTTGGTTATTTTTAGCTCGTCAAACCGATTCCTAAGCCATGCGTTTTCTGTTTTTATCTCTCTTTCTGATAGGCTTTGTCGGCCTGCAAGCGCAGCAGCCTTCCTACAAAATTGCCAAACTGCAATACGGCGGCGGAGGCGACTGGTATGCCAATAAGACTGCCCTGCCCAACCTCATTGAATTTGCCCGCCGCCACCTCAAAGTAAATATTCATCTCGAAGAGGAGGTGGTAGAAGTCGGCAGCCCCGATATCTTCAATTATCCTTTTGTGTATATGACAGGCCACGGCAATGTGAACTTCAGCA
>DAIQNQ010000115.1:6606-9456 GCA_036788275.1 Thermonemataceae bacterium | reverse complement strand
TACAATACTACACAAATCCCCCCACAAATCCAACAAAAAAGCAGGTTGCGCGCTGTGCGAAACCTGCCTGCTGATGTTCCTGAAAAAAGAGGCTATACAAGTCCCCAATGCGCTTTGGCTGCTTGTATCTCTTCCGGCAGTACCAAGTGTGGCCTTTTGGGGAATACCTCTAAGCGTACCTGCGCTTTTTGTATGCGGAGCTGGGCTTCGGTCTCTTGCGAGCGGCTCAGGGGCACGTGCGGGTCTTCGTCGCTATTGCTCATATACACGGGCGTACCCTCAAAGCTGCCCTGATACGGTACGGTATCCAAGCTTGCGCCAATCAGTCCCCCTGTAAAAATCCCCACACCACCGAAGCGCAGGGCGTGGCGGGCGCTCAACTCCGAGCTGAGGCAAGCCCCTTGTGAAAAGCCCGCGATATAAATCTGCTCGGCAGGCAAAAAAGCCAGCACCTCGTCTAAGAGCCTTTTGCTCACCTCCAAGGCACTGCTGAGCCAAGGCTCATTTTGCGCTTTGGGAGCCATAAAGCTCAGCGGATACCAAGTGCGATTGCTCGCCTGTGGCGCTACCAAGTGCCAGTCGTCTTCGGCCAGAAGGTTGCCAAGCGAGAGGATGTCTTCGGCGCTCGCCCCACGCCCGTGGAAAAGCAGGAGCGCCTTGCGCGCTTGGGGCAAGGCCGCTCCTTTGGTGATAAGCTGGTATTGATGCATTAGTCGTGAAATTTATCTATTTGAAGACTGATTTCCTGCAAGCCCGCTTCGATGCTGCTGCGTTCTGCCTCTTGCCAAGGGGGCAGCTTGAGGCCTTCTCCCAAGCGAGAAGGGTCTTCATCGTAAGTAAAGCCGATGTCGCTGGTGGCCACCTCAAAGAGTACGCCGCCCGGCTCACGGAAGTAAATAGAGTGGAAGTACTGGCGGTCGAGCATCGGCGTAACCTGAATGCCTGCGCTCAGGAGCTGGTCGCGCAGGGCCAATTCTGTTTGGTCGTTTTCAGTAGCAAAGGCCAAGTGATGCACCGTGCCGCTACCGCTAAGGCCGCGTGCCACTTCGGGGCTGGAAATCACATCTACAAAATCGCCCGCCTTGCCGCTGGCCGAAAAGCGGAAGCGATTGCCCTTTTCGCCTACCAATTGGTGGTCTAATTGGGTGCTCAAAATACCCGCTGTGCGCTCGTAGCCCTCTTCAGCCAAAGATACTCCATAAAAGCCCTTGATGGCATATTCGAGGGGAATCTGTCCGTAAGAGAAGCCCGGACGGCTGTCGTGCTTGTTGGCTACCAGCTCTATACCGAGGCCGTCGGGGTCTTCAAAATAAATGAAGGCCTCATCGTCGAAGCGCTCTTGGGGCATCGTAAAGGGAATATGGAATTTTTGGAGGCGCTTCATCCAATAGTCCATGGCATTGATAGGTATCGAAAAAGCTGTAACCGTGAGTTGCCCCTTGCCCTTGCGTCCGCGTGCCAAACCCGGATAGGGGAAGAAGGTCATAATCGTGCCCGGCTCGCCGAGTTCATTGCCATAGTAGAGGTGATATACTTCGGGTACGTCGAAGTTGATGGTTTTTTTGACCATGCGCAGGCCTAAGATACCTGCATAGAAGTCGAGGTTTTGCTGTGCATCAGAGGACAGAGCCGTTACGTGGTGCAAGCCTTTTATTTTTTGTGACATAATATGAAAAATTAGGTAAGTGAAATTTAAAACCCTACAAGCAAAGCGTGAAATCTTCTATTACTTGCTTCTATCATACAGACAAATCTGCCCACTGCTTAGTTTTGTTCCGATAAAGGTACTTTTTGTCAGAATTACGGCTGTGGCACTTTTTCGGCCAGCAGGCTTTGCTTTTGGAGGCGGCGCTGTGCCAATGGCGAAATCCCTGTATGTCTTTTGTAAAACTTACTGAATACCGCTTGGTCTTTGAAGCCCAAACTGCGCGCAATATCGCCAATATTGTTTTCGGGCTCTTGCAAAAGCACCTGCGCCTCCAGCAGCAGAGATTCCTGTATCCACTCGCTGGCATTTTTGCCGGTGCGCTCCTTCAGGTAGTTGCTCAGGTAATTGGGCGTAAGGTGGAGCTGCTCGGCATAAAAGCTCACTTGATGCTCTTGCTGAAAGTGCTGCGAAAGCTGCTGCATAAAGCGCTTGGCCAAGCAGTTTTCGGGCAGGTGATGATGGTGCTCGGCGGTGAGGGCTTGGCGGCGGTGATGCAGGCTGTCCATACTCAGCAACAAGGCCTCTACCAAGGCCGCAATAATGGCCTTTTGGTGGCTGTGCGCAAAAGAAAGCTGGTATTTGATATTGGTAAAAAAGGCTTCGATACTTTGGAGCGCTTCGGGGTCGTGGAGGGGGAGCAGGTGCTGCTCGTTTTCGTGCAAGAAGCTGAAAGCATCTAAAAAAAGCTGCGGACGGGCTTTATGAGCGAGGAGTTCGGGCTTGAAGAAAATCATTTCGGCTTCTATGCTTCCTTCGTTGCCCTTCCAAGCCCTGATGACATCAGCGCCCATAGCTATCAGGCAGGGTGCTTGGGCTTCGTGCCAAACAAGTCCTGCTTGCAGGCGCAATATCCCTTTCTTGAGAAAACAAATGCCCGTACTTTCGGTACGATAAGGCTGTGAGGGAAAGCCTTCGTAGGTATTTTTTTCTACAAAAAAGTAGCACTGCTCCATATATTGGGAGGAGAGCTGGGCACTCAGCGTAGCGAGAGGGTAGCGTTGGATTTCCTGCATATATCAAGATAAAAAAATCGAGGAAGTCTTTGGGTGTTGCTCCACTGTCCCAAAACCTTCCCCTCAAAATAAATAAGCAAGCACGTGTATAAATTGTTTAGAAAATCTTGGTGAGCTTCGGGATTTAAT
>DAIQNQ010000115.1:0-6506 GCA_036788275.1 Thermonemataceae bacterium | reverse complement strand
TCATAAAATTGACTGTACGCAAAGCTTATCTCTTGGGCATCAATAGCCAAGTGCGAGCTATGATACTCACATTTGCCCTTGTGTATAAAAAGCAGTTGGGGCGACTCGTGTACCACACCAAATACCTCGGCAAGGCGATTGGAGATGTCGCGATGGCGAATCAGGTCTAAGAAATAAGCCTTCACTTGGCTGTCGGCCAAGTTCCATTGCCTTTCTAAGCGGCTCAGCGCCGTGCTACTGATAGAGCAGCGGGTACTGTGTTTGAAAACCACCACAGCTTGCTGCTGCGATTCCTCAAGGAGGTGGTCTATCTGGGAGAGTTCTGTAAGCGGATGCCAGTTCATGGGAAGGGGATTGATATAAAAATAAATTATTCAACAATCTCAAAATCACAGCTTTTTTGTGCCAAGGCGGGGGCTACCTCCAAGCGATAGCGGCCTTTGGGCAAGCGCCGAAAAACAGAGAGCGAAACTTGTTCGCCATTGTTGGGCAGGCGCATGGTGGCAATCAGCCTGCCTTGCGCATCAAGGAGCTTCACCTCCAAATTTTTACCTTGATATGCTTGCCCCCAATAAAGCATGAGGCTTGCGGCATTTTGTCGGGTGGTTTTGGCAGGCTGCACCTCAAAGGCTTCGGGGGCAAGGCCTGCGGATTTTGTTTCGCTGATGATATTTTCTTTTTGTTCTTGCTTTTCGATGGGTAGGTTTAGTTTTTTTCCTTTTTGCAAAGCCAAGGCCTGCGCCCGCTCAAAATCAGGAATGCCATAGCCATAATCTTCGTTGGGCTGTGTGGCCATAGAAGCACTTTTACGAAGCACTTCCATCAGCTCTTTGCTGCTCAGTTCGGGGAAGGCCTGCCACAAGCCTGCTACCAAGCCCGTGCTTACAGGGGCAGAAAAAGAAGTGCCGCTGGAGCTACCGATACTGCCATCGCCACGGGTAACGGCAGTGCCCTGCCCCAAGGCGCTGATATCGGGCTTGATGCGTCCGTCGGCAGTTTTGCCGCGCGAGCTGAAGTAAGCCACCTTGCCTTGGTTGTTTACGGCACCGATGCTTAGTACGGAGGGGGCATCGGCAGGAGCCGATACATAGCGCCAAGAGCCGCCGCCCTCATTGCCTGCGCTTGTTACCACTACCATGCCTGTTTGAGCGGCTATTTCGGCAGCGCGGCTGATTACGGCGGTTTTGCCATTCATATCTTCGTAGCGGTAGCTGGTGCTTTTGTCGTCGAAGTCGGTATAGCCCAAGGAGGAGTTGATGATGTCCACGCCGAGGCTGTCGGCTACTTCGGCGGCACGCAGCCAGTGGTATTCTTCTATGCGGTACTCGGTGGCGGCATCTTCGGTACGGAAAAGGTAGAAGGAGGCTTCGGGGGCAGTGCCAATCATTTTGCCGGGGGCATAAGCGGCGATACAAGAAAGCACCATGCGCCCGTGGTCGTCGTCTTCATATACCTCGGCTTCGTTCATCACAAAATCCCAAGTACCCAGAATCTGCTGATTATCGAAAAGGTGCTTGAAGGCAGGGATTCTGTCCACAGCGTGGAAGCCTGCATCAAAAATAGCAATGACCATGCCCTTGCCACGGTAGCCTTGGCTGTGCATACGGTCGGCACCAATCATCTGGGCTTGGGCATAAGCACTGCCATAAGCCTCCGCTCCGGCAATTGTCAGCTCGGTGCTTGGGCTTTCGGCACTGGCGGCTATCTCTTGCGTACCTTTCAGGGCGATTTGGAAGGAGTTTTCTTTTTTGCGGGTTTTGTCGGCCTTGGGCTTGGCTACTTGGGGGCTTCCCATCACAAAGGGCAGCTGGAGGATTTTTTGAAGGCTTGCCTCATCAGCTTCTACGAGTACTCCATTGAACCACTTGGAGCCGTAATACACCCGCGCGCCCGTGGCAGCCACTTGGCGCAGGTAGTCGGGGTTGAGGGGCAGGTCGCGCTCGGTAATTTTGATGCCTTGTTTTTTTCGCCGTTCAATGGCGCGTTGGCTCAGAAAAGCTTCTGCTTTGGAGAGTTGGTAGGGACTGTTTTTTTTATCTTTGAAGCTGATAAAATACTGCTTGGCAGCTTCTTGGGCCTGGAGGACTGTGCCAAAAAAGCAAAAAAGACTAAAGAGGAAGATTTTCTTCATTTCCATAAGCGATGATTCTCTGTTTGTAAATAATACCGAACTCGATTTGGCCTTGCCCCAAAAACTCACCTTCGCGGAAGCGTACATTGATTTTTTCGGCATAAATCAGGCCTACATTTTGGGCATACATTTCCTCGCTCTTGAGCTGTGTTACCAAGCTGGAGTCGTTGAACTGCCGCACCCGCAAGCTGCGCTCAAAGTCGAGAATATCAATGCGGGTGGGGCGACGGAAGTCTTGTATTTCGTAGGGTCTTTCGCCTTGGTTGTTGAGGGCGTTGCCATTCCAGCGCAGGCCTTCGCGGAGGGGAAAAACAAGCTTGATGAAAGGGACGTTGTTTTCGGTTTTGACAACCTGCGTCGTCGTTTTTATTACCGACCACACCGAGTCTATGGCCCAAGGTTGGCTGGCATTGTCTCGTACAAAGCGCTCCAAGCGGTAAGCTTTTTGGCCGGAGAGCGTGCGGAAGGTATCGCTGGCCACCTCTTTGAGCTGGAAAAAGCGGGTGGTGAGCGTGCCGTTTACTTGGTATTCGTTTTCTTCTATTTCATACACGGTCGCATAGCCGATTTCGAGCGGGTAATAGTCGAAGCCCAAGCGGCTGCCGTCGGGCTCGACGCTATCGCTACAAGCTGCAAGAAGGAGGATCAAGGCACAAAGCAGGCAAGCGCTTTTTTTCATAGATGCTGTCAGAAAAATAAAAAGTATTTTGAAGAAGGCTCTTCAACAAGCAAAGTGCAATAAAATTAGCAGGAAAATCAATGTTCGTAACATTATATTTTGTTAATTTGTTCTTTGAAACAAAATTTCCTGAATCCCATGGCATTGCGCACCTTAGTAAAAATCAGCGGAGTAAATAATTTGAGTGATGCACGCTATTGCGCCGGTATGGGCGTAGAAATGTTGGGTTTTTGCTTTGAAGAAGGGCGCGGCAGCTTTGTAAGCCCCGAAAAGTACCAAGAGATTATCGCTTGGATTTCGGGAGTGTCTTTTGTAGGAGAGTTTGAGGAGTACAGCTTGGAGCAAATGAACGAGGTGCTGGAAGCGTATCCGGTGCATATTCTCCAAATTGCCCGCGAAGATGTATTGCAAGAGATACAGCGCCGCAGCCGCGAGGCCGCTATCACCAGCTTGCAAGTGAT
The DNA here is from genome assembly GCA_036788275.1 of Thermonemataceae bacterium. Taxonomy (GTDB): domain Bacteria; phylum Bacteroidota; class Bacteroidia; order Cytophagales; family Thermonemataceae; genus DAIQNQ01. The sequence goes on along the minus strand of DAIQNQ010000115.1, from coordinate 3,235 downwards.
TGTACGCATTGATTTTGCCTCGCACAGCCCCGAATATTGGCAGCGTTTTATGGAAAAATACGCCGACACGGTGCGCTATTTCTTGCTCGAAGGCGAGGAAAATTCGCTCAACGATACACAAATAGAGGCTATCAGGCTGCTGGCAGCGCAATTTCCTATATTGCTGGGCTTTGGTGTAAACAGTGGCAATGTAGAGACCCTCCTCTCCGAAAGTGCCTTGCGAGGCATAGCCCTGCAAGGCGGAGAAGAAATACGCCCCGGCTACAAAGACTTCGACGCATTGGCCGAGGTGTTGGAGGCCATCGAAACAGACTAATCCATAAAGCGGGCTTCCTGCTTGCTGAGGCTGGCCATCATGGCGGTCTCTATATCTTTAGAAATCAACTGACCGGAGTTCCAAGTGGCTACATAGTCTAAGCCTTCGGCTACGCTGTGGTCGCGGGCGTGGAGCAGCACTTGCTTGGTGCCTCTGGCCGTAAGGGGCGACTTGGCGGCGATGCTCTCGGCTACTTCTTTTACTTCGGCTTCGAGGGCGGCGGTATCGGGCAATACACGATTGAGCAAGCCGACACGGGCGGCCTCTGCTGCCGAAATGGTACAGGCTGTGAGCGCCCACTCGGTAGCAATGCCATAAGGCACGAGCTTGATGAGGCGCTGGAGCGTACCCAAGTCGGCCACAATTCCCAAATCAATTTCTTTCACACAAAAAGAAGCTTGCTCGCTGCCATAGCGCATGTCGCAGGCCGTGATGAGGTCTATGGCTCCGCCGATACAAGCGCCCTGAATGGCGGCAATCACCGGCTTGCGGCAGGCTTCGATAGAAGAAATACTCGCTTGCAAACCCAAAATAAAGCGGCGGAGCTTTTCGCGGGCGCGCCCGGGACAGCTTTCGGCATCGGTCATTTGTTTCATTTGCATGAGCATTTGGAGGTCTATACCTGCCGAAAAGTGTTTGCCTTCGGCACGCAGCACGATGGCACGCACGGCAGCGTCTTCGTCGAGCTGCTGCATGGCTTGGGGCAGCTCCTTCCAGAAATCCTCGTTGAGGGCATTGGCTTTTTCGGGGCGATTGAGCGAGAGATAGGCTACTTGCCCTTGTATATGCAGGGAGAGGCTTTGGTACATAGCGGAGGGGTTTTGGGGTTTGTGGAATGATTTTAAGATTGGTAAAAATAGGAAAAATGCCTTGTATGTGAGGCATCGGTTCTTTGTTTTTTCAGGAGGGGGGCTTCTTTCTCTCCGAAAAGCGCAAGAATCTTGGTATAATTTTGAAAAAGCTTTAAATTAGCACATTCTGATATTTTTTCGATTCAAAACCCTTACAATATGTACAGAATCATCGTTTTTGCAGCCTTACTTTCGGCTTGCCAAAGTCCCTCCGGCCAAGAAAAAAACACCGACAGCCTCCAAAACAGCGCTGCTCAAAAAGAAATGACTATGCCGATGCTCAATATCACGGTGCAGGAAGATGATTTTTCGATAACTTTCCCTTATCCGCCCGAAAAAAATGTGGATTCTACCGATGCCAGTGTGTTTTATGTGGCCGCCAATGAGACCGGAGAAGAAAAGTACGCCTTGCTCTATCGTGATTTTTCGGAGCGAGATTTTGGGGGCGATTCGGAAGAAGTATTTTTGACGAAAGCCAAAAAAGGGATTTTGAGTGGCTTTTTGGAGCAGGAGATACAAGAAAACAAGGATATTGAGGTAGGCAAATACGAGGGCTTTACGCTCAAGGTAGGCTCTCCGACAAAGGATTTTTTCCGCTACAAAGTACTACTTATCGAGCGCCGTTTGTACCAAATCATCATCATCAATACACGAAAAATCCCAGAATCGGAAATTGGCGAAAACTTTATCAATTCCTTTGAGCTGAAAATCAATACCTCCGAAAAAGAGAAGAAGGCTTCGTAGGGGCGACTTGTGTTTTGAGAAAAGCAACCTATCATCTATCATTTATCAATACATCATCCCAAAAATTACGTTCTGATAATATCTATGACTACCCATTCAGTAGAAGCCTATTACCGCATTTTGGAGGTAGATGCCGAGGCAAGCCCCGAAGAAATAAAAAAGGCATATAGAAAAAAGGCCAAAGAGCTGCACCCCGATAGCAATACAAGTCCTGATGCTCATGAGCAGTTTATTTTGCTTACTGAAGCATACGAGTATTTGAGTAAACGTACTCAGACCGAGCAAAATCCTGCCTCGCAAAGTCAGGAAGAATATACAGCCCAAGCGCAGGAGTATTATGAATACTGGCAAAGGATGTACAGGGAGCAGGCAAGGCAACAGGCCGCGGCATACGCCCAAATGAATTTTGAGGATTTTGAGAAAACGGGCTATTACAAAAGTACACAGGCGGCCATTACGATATTTGAGCATTTTTATTTCTTTAGCTCAATTACTTTGATTTTGTCGCCTTTTTGGGGCTATCTCTATCAGGGCTGGGCAGGCTTTGGGGTGGGTTTTTTGATTACCTTCCTGACAGTATATTATTGGGCGGGGGTATTTACCGAAGAAAGAAGCTTGAATTTTAGCTTGTTTGTAAAATCTCTTTGGATAGTCGTCAAGACCAAGACTTTCTTGTATATTGCACTTAGCTGCCTGAACTTGTATTTGCTGTTTCACATCAGTCTGAATGCCCAACTGAGCATTTATGCTTTTTTGTTGATTTTGCTTGGGCTATATGCCTTGGCCTATCTTGCATTTTTGAAAGTAGCGGCGCTTCAAAAACTTACTAAAGTTGCTTTGTTTCTTTGCTGTGTGCCAACGCTTTTCAATTTATTTTTCCTCACCAACCACGCTTTTTCCTCCGAACCCAACACAGAGGTATATGCTTTCAAGCACGAAGAATATACCAACGTGTCAAGGATTCTATTGTTTTTTAGAACGAGCCAAAGGAAAACCTCTTATATCCATTTGGAAGGCAATCAATACGAAGATTATCCTTGGTTCAGAATGTTTTTCGATTTTGAGGCGATGAAGGACAAGCAGGAAATCAGCTACAAATTTGAAAAGGGACTTTTTGGCATCAGAGTACTCAAAAGCTATGAGTTTATGAAGTAGACTGTCCACAAACGCAAAATGGGCGTAGCCGCGTTTCCTTTCTTCTGTTGGGTGTCAAGTGAAAGAAACACTTGGCAGAGTGGGAAAGGCTTTCCACCACAAGTGGTTGTCTGCTTGTATCAAAGCCTTTGTGTTTGGTGTCGCTTTGCTAAAATGCCAAATATGGCGG
>DAIQNQ010000114.1:1411-9657 GCA_036788275.1 Thermonemataceae bacterium | reverse complement strand
TTGCTCAGTTGCCAAGTGCGAAAAGTCATGGCTTGCTCTTCGCAGGCAATGTATTGTTTCTGTCCGAAGGGCTTGTAGCGGAAGTTTTGCAACAAAAAAATCCTTTCTTCGGGAAGGGCTATCAAATGATAACTGGCTTTTACAGTGGCTTTTTGGGCGGCGAGTGGTGTTGAAAAAAAGCATAAAAAAATCAAGATGCCTCCCAAAAGACATCTTGATACAAATCACCGCCGGACTAAAGTCCACCTCTATTCATTTTCAAAAGTATTTTAAAGAACGCTTTTTTATGAAACCATCAGTGTGTATCTACTCTACACTTTCGCCAAAAAGCGTGGCCTTGCTGCAATCATTCACCAACACCTTCACGTAATCGCCTTTTTGGTAGTGTTTTTTGGGGAAAATCACCACTTTATTTTGGCTGTTGCGGCCTTGCAGATGCTCGTCGGAGCGCTTCGAGAAGCCCTCTACCAAGACCTCATGTACCTTGTGCAAGTCGCGCAGGTTGCGTTCCAGAGAGAGTTCATTTTGCAAATCAATGATTTCATTGAGGCGGCGTTTTTTCACCTCTATCGGAATATCGTCTTCGAGTTTCTTTTCGGCGGGTGTACCCGGGCGCTCCGAGTAGTAAAACATATACGAGAAATCGTAAGCCACTATTTTCATCAGCGAGAGGGTATCTTGGTGTTCCTCTTCTGTTTCGCTACAAAAGCCCGCAATCATATCCGAAGAGATGGCGCAGTCTTCGCCCAAAATACGACGGATGGCTGCCACACGCTCCAAGTACCACTCGCGGTCGTAGGTGCGGTTCATCAGCTCCAGCACACGCGAGTTGCCGCTCTGTACGGGCAGGTGAATGTACTTGCAGATGTTGTCGTATTTCTTCATTGTATAAAGCACCTCATCGGTAATGTCTTTGGGATGCGAAGTAGAAAAGCGCACACGCAACTGAGGCGATATTTGTGCTACGCGCTCCAGCAGTTGGGCAAAGTTTACGGTTTCTACCCCTTCCAAGTTTTCGCCGCTTTTTAGGGCTTTTTGGTATTGTTTCAGAGAGATAATATCCTCGTGGCTTGTCCAGAGGTAAGAGTCCACATTTTGTCCCAACAAAGTTACCTCCTTAAAGCCCTGCTCCAGCAGCTGTCGGCATTCTTCCAAAATAGAATATACACTGCGGCTGCGCTCACGCCCACGGGTATAAGGCACCACACAGAAAGAACACATATTGTCGCAGCCTCGCATGATAGATACGAAGGCCGAGATACCGTTGGAATTGAGCCTTACGGGGCTGATGTCGGCATAAGTTTCCTCACGAGAGAGAAAAACGTTGATGGCCTTGCTGCCGTCTTCAGCTTCATATACCAAGCCGGGCAGCTCGCGGTAAGCATCAGGGCCGGCCACGATGTCCACCATTTTTTCTTCTTCGAGGAGCTTGGTTTTGAGGCGCTCGGCCATACAGCCCAATACCCCGATGAGCAGGTGCGGACGACGTTTTTTCAGGCCGTTGAGGTGCTTGAGGCGGTGTCTGATTTTCTGTTCGGCATTGTCGCGGATGGCACAGGTATTCAGAAATATTAAATCGGCTTGCTCGGCAGAGGCCGTGGTATCGAAGCCGTTTTCTTGCATGATAGCCGTTACGATTTCGCTGTCGGAGAAGTTCATCTGGCAACCGTAACTTTCGATATAGAGCTTGCGGGCTTTTCCGGTATTTTCTTCTTTAGAGATTTTCACGGTTTCACAGGCATCTTGGTCGGCTTGCAAAATCTCCAAATCGGTAATTATCTGTTTCATCGTTCTAAAAGAGTCAAATTGATTTTGGAAAAAGGAATTTTTCCTGCCGTAAGTTTCTGCAAAGTTAAGATTTTTTTTGCAACTTGCGTTGTTTGAATTTATCGGTTTTTACACTCATTTGCTTATATCCACCTTCATGACTATCACACAGTTAGAATATATCGTAGCCATAGACTCCTACCGCCATTTTGTAACTGCTGCCGAAAAATGTTTTGTTACACAACCTACTCTCAGCATGCAAGTACAAAAGCTGGAGCAAGAGCTGGGGGTCAAGATTTTTGACCGTAGCAAGCATCCGCTGGAGCCTACGCCGCTGGGCGTACAGATTATCACGCATGCACGTCGTATTTTAGAGCAAGTGGATACCTTCAAGGAGTTTTTGAGCTATGAAATAAAAGGCGAAATAGGACAAATACGTTTGGGCGTGATTCCCACGCTGGCACCTTATCTGCTGCCCTTGTTTCTGGGTGATTTTCTGAAAGCCTACCCCCATTACAAACTGCATATCGAAGAGCTGCAAACCGAGCAAATTATCGAAAGGCTCAAAGATTATCGCTTGGACATCGGCTTGGCTGCTATTCCCTTAGAGGAAAAAGAACTCAAAGAGTATCCACTCTTTGAGGAGGCTTTTACCGTATTTTTGAATCCGCTCCATCCCCTCAAAGCCAAAAATCAGCTGCAAGAAACTGACCTAAAAGGCCAAAAAGTATGGCTTTTGCAACAGGGGCACTGCTTTCGCAACCAAACCTTGCAGATATGCGGACACGAGGCCGGCGCACAAGAAGAACAGTTTTTTTATGAAAGTGGCTCTATCGAAACCCTCAAAGGCTTGGTAGAACACCAAGCCGGCCTCACACTCCTGCCACAGTTGGCCACTTATGGGCTTTCGGAGCAGCAAAAGCAGCATCTCCGCCCCTTTGCCGACCCTACGCCTGTGCGAGAAATCGGACTGATTGTGCATCAGAATTTCTACAAAACACGTTTCTTGGAGCATCTCACCAAAAGCATTACCGACAGCTTGCCGCAGGAGATGCGCCTGCTCAAACAAAAGAAAATTGTGCATTGGCGCAACTTTATGCGCTAAAGGCTTAGTTGATAATCTCCAGACGAAGCGACTTGCTGGAGCGGTTCAGGGTAAAGGCAGCTTCTTTGAAGCGTGGTGCACGCACTCGTGGGCGGTAGTTGTTGGAGAAGGCATAGCCTTCTTTGGGAATGCCCAGCATATTGGTATCCAGCTCATTGTTCATATTTTCGTCGTGTATGAGGGCGATGGCATAATCGCCAAAAGGCACTTGCTCAAACTCGATGGTGGCCTGCCCGTTTTCTATCTTTTCTATCACAGCACTTTTGAAGGCCACCTTGGGGTCGGAAGGAAAGCCTTTGGCCGACTTGCTACTGAATAAATTGATAAGTACCTGCCCTTTATTGCTTTTAAAACCTACAATTTCTACGCGGATACGCCCGACATTTTGTTTGGGCTGCGAGGCTGTCAAAGGCAGTAGGATTGTCAAAAAAAAGAGTATCTTTCTCATAGTTTGTTAGGGTTTATTAAAGTTTTCCATTGAGAATCACTGTTTGGGTGTCGTCTTTATTAATGATTTCATTATTGGCAATGCCCGTGCCCCTGAAAAACTGCCGCTCGCGAATCTCTATACTTTGAAACAAGGTTACGTTAATTCCGTGATTGACAATGTAGTAATAAAGCAATGGGTCTTCGGGGCGCGTCCTTACTTCCAAGGCTCCCTCGCGCTCGGTAAGGCGAAGGTAAAAAGCCGGATAAGCAATACTGCTTGAGTCGGCAATGGAGCTGAGTTCATAAAAAGCATCTTGCCCATCGTTGCCAAAACGTACTATTTGGCTCAGGCGGCCTGTAAAATCTCCGGTGATGTTGATGCCATTGCTGTTGATTTCTTCCAGAGGATTGCAAGCCCCAAAGAGCAAAAAAAGAGCAAAAAAAGTATTGGTAAAGGTTTTTTCCATGAGCAAATAGTTTTTAGACCAAAATTAAAGTGATTTTCAGCATTTCCTTGATTTTTAATGATTTATCTTTTTATTTATACAAAACTGCTTTGGGATTTGAACCTGTTTATGTAAATAAAGATGTATCCTCTTAGCAACGAAGCCCTTGAAACAAAGATTGTGAAGGCGGCCACAAAACATAGAAGAAAAATTGCTACTTTTGTATCTTGATTTTTCAAAGCGTATAAGCGACCATTCACTCATCAACTTTTATCAAATATCATGCAACACTTGAGCGAGCAGGAAATTCTCAGAAGACAAAAACTCGAAGAATTGCGCCAATTGGGGATAGACCCCTACCCCTCGGCTACTTTTGCGGTAAATGCCACCATCGAAGATATTCTCAAAAACTACGAAAAAAGAAAAACCGACTATAAAAACATTTCACTGGCCGGACGCATCATGGGCTTCCGTATCATGGGTTCGGCGGCCTTTGCCGAACTGCAAGACAGCACCGGGCGCTTTCAGATATACATCCGCCGCGACGACATCTGCCCCGACGAAGACAAAACCCTCTACAATACCGTATTCAAAAAACTCCTCGATATTGGCGATATTATCGGTGTGCAAGGCTTTGTATTTACGACCCAAATGGGCGAAATCACCCTGCACGTCAATAGCTTCACCCTGCTCTCTAAATCGCTTAAGCCCCTGCCCATCGTCAAGAGAGACGAAGAAGGCAATGTATATGATGCCGTAACCGACCCTGAGTTTCGCTATCGCCAGCGCTATGCCGACTTGGTGGTAAACCCTGAAGTGAAAGAAGTATTTCGCAAGCGTACCAAACTGATGAATGTGATGCGCGAGTACCTCAACGATAAAGGTTATTTGGAGGTAGAAACGCCCATTTTGCAGCCGCTCTACGGAGGCGCTGCGGCGCGCCCCTTCAAAACCCATCATAATACCCTCGATATGACGCTCTATTTGCGTATCGCCAATGAGCTGTACCTGAAGCGCCTGATTGTAGGAGGCTACGATGGGGTCTATGAGTTTTCCAAAGACTTCCGCAACGAAGGCATGAGCCGCTTCCACAACCCGGAGTTTACCCAAATAGAGCTCTACGTGGCTTACAAAGACTACCAATGGATGATGAACTTGGTGGAGGAAATGGTAGAAAAAATCGCCCTCGCCCTCCACGGTACTACCAAAGTGCAAGTAGGCGAAAACATCATTGACTTCCAGCGCCCTTGGAAGCGCTTCACGATGTTTGAGGCCATTGAGCATTTTACAGGTGTCAATATCAGCCAAATGGACGAAGCCGCCCTGCGCCAAACCGCCCGCGAGCTGCAAGTAGCCGTAGATGACAGCATGGGCAAAGGCAAACTGATAGACGAAATTTTTGGTACGCACTGCGAGCATCGCCTCATTCAGCCTACTTTTATTACCGATTATCCCGTGGAGATGTCGCCGCTGGCCAAACGCCACCGCCAAAATCCCGACTTGGTGGAGCGCTTCGAGGCCATCTGCAATGGCAAGGAAATCTGCAATGCCTTCTCCGAACTCAACGACCCCCTCGACCAACGCAGGCGCTTTGAGGAGCAATTGGAGCTGGGCAAAAGAGGTGATGAAGAAGCCATGGTACTCGACGAAGACTTCCTCCGCGCCTTGGAGTATGGCATGCCGCCTACTGCCGGCTTGGGCATTGGTATAGACCGCCTCAGCATGATTATGACCAATGCCAACTCTATACAAGATGTGCTCTTTTTCCCACAGATGAAGCCCGAAAAAGTAGTGCAAGCAGCTTCCAACGAAGACTACATCGCCATCGGTGTACGCGAGGAGCTGATTCCCGTATTGCAGAAGTTAGGCTACTTCACCATCGAGGAAATCCGCAAGGCCAATCCCAACAAGCTTTTCAATGATGTTTGCGGTACTCGAAAGAAGATGAAGCTGGAAGACGTGAAAAACCCCAGCAAAGAGGAAGTAGAGCAATGGCTTAGCGAAGGATAGTGAAGTTTGTATATAAAAAAAGCCTCTGAGCGTGCTCAGAGGCTTTTTTGCATTTTATTAGCAAAAAATATGCCTATTGTTTTTATATTTTCAGAAATAGTGATAAATTTATCAAAAATCTCTTTCCCAATGCTTTTCTGTAATTGGAATGAGTAAACATTATTTTTCAACATCAACATAGAAGGTGTCTATGCAAAAGTTATCCCTGAACCAAAGCCTGCAACAAAAGCTCTCTCCACAGCAAATACAATTCATCAAATTGTTGCAAATACCTACTGTTGAGCTTCACGCCCGCATCCAAGAAGAGCTGGAAATAAATCCCATATTAGAAGAAGGCAAAGACGACCCCCTCGAAAAAGACGATACCGAAAGCCTTGATAGCAATGAAAAAGACAGCGAGGAGGCTTACGAAGATGACTATGATGATTTTGATGAAGGTAGCAATGAACCCGAAGAGGTAAATATAGACGAATACCTCCAAGACGACATGGGCGGCTACAAAATGCAAGGCGATGGCAACGGCCAAGAAGAGGAAAGAGAGATGCCCATCGCTATGACCAGCACCCTGACCGACTCGCTGGAGGTACAACTCGGCTTCCTGAAACTCAACGAGCGCCAAGAGGCTATCGGCAAGCAGCTCATCGGCAGTATTGATGAAGACGGCTACATTCGCCGCGAACTCAAAGCCATCGTCAATGATTTGGCTTTTGCCCAAAATATCGAAACTACCGAAAAAGAAGTAGAAGAAGTTCTGAAAAAAATTCAGAGATTCGACCCCGCCGGTATCGCCGCCAGAGATTTGCAAGAATGCCTCCAACTCCAACTCGAAAGAAAATTAGAGGAAGAATTGCTCAGTGATGAAGAAAAAAAGCGTATCGGGGCGGCTATCGAAATCATTGAAGATTACTTTGAGGAGTTTACCAAAAAGCACTATCAAAAAATAGAAAAACGCCTTGATGTAAGCGATGAAGAATTGAAATACATCGTGCAGGTCATTACCCGCCTCAATCCCAAGCCCGGCGATACAGGCGGAGGATACGGCGGCAACCAATACGTAGTACCTGATTTTATCTTGGCCAATAACAATGGCAAGCTGGAGCTTTCGCTCAACTCGCGCAATGCGCCGGAGCTGAAAATCAGCCGCTCTTATGCCGAAATGCTTGATACTTATGACAAGAGCGATAAAAAAGACAAAGTCATCAAGGAAACTGTAAGCTTTGTGAAACAGAAGCTCGATGCCGCCAAATGGTTTATTGATGCCATCAAACAAAGACAACAAACCTTGCTGAAAACCATGAAGGCCATTGTGGACTATCAGTACGAGTTTTTCTTGGAAGGCGATGAAAGTAAGTTTAAGCCCATGATTTTGAAGGATATTGCCGAGCGTATCGAAATGGACATCTCCACCGTGTCGCGCGTGGCCAATAGCAAAACCGTGCAGACCGACTTCGGCATCTATCCGCTCAAATATTTCTTCTCGGAGGGTATTGCCACCGATGCCGGCGAGGACGTGAGCAGCCGCGAAGTAAAAGCCAAACTCAAAGACTTTGTGGACAATGAAGACAAGCGCAAACCCCTCTCCGACGACAAGCTCGAAAGTATGCTCAACGAAAACGGCTACCAAATAGCCCGCCGTACCGTAGCCAAATACCGCGAGCAGTTGGGTATTCCAGTGGCACGTTTAAGAAAGGAGTTGTAGTGAATCGCCACCTTGCACAAGCCATTTCTGTATTGAGCCACCCCCTGCTGCTGCCCAGCCTGCTTTTTGCCTGGCTGCTTTATGCAGCACCCTCTTTGTTGCCACAGCTGGCCGAAAAAGTACGCTGGCTGCTTTTGCAATCTATCTTTATTTTTACTTTTGCTATTCCTGCATTGCTGCTACTGCTTTTGCATCGCCTTGGCCTTGTGAGCAGCCTCCGGCTGGAGGAGCGCCAAGAGCGCCCACTCCCCTTTGTGCTCATCTCGCTGCTCTATGTTTTTGTGGCTTATGGTGCTTATTTTATTACCGAGCGCAATGCCCTCGACAAGCAAATCGCCATTATCATGCTTGGCATCGCTATTTCTTTGGCGGTGCTGAGTGCCATTACCTTTTTTTGGAAAATCAGTGCCCACGCCCTCGGTATAGGGGGTATCGTTGGGCTGCTGGGTGGGCTGGCACAACAACACGAAGCCAAAAGCTTCTTGCTCTTGGCCGTGCTCGCTTCTGTGCTGCTTTCGGGACTGGTACTGAGCGCAAGGCTGGCGCTCAAAGCTCATACTTGGCAAGAACTGCTGGGTGGCTGGTGTGTAGGCTGGGCGCTCAATTTTTCTCTTCTAAAAATATTTTTCTAAAAAACACTTGCGCTTTTTTGGAATATAGAAAAGCCTCGTTATATTTGCACTCCCAAAACGGAAGTTCTCGTAGCTCAATTGGATAGAGCATCTGACTACGGATCAGAAGGTTAGGGGTTCGACTCCCTTCGAGAACACCAATAAAGCCTCATTTGCTG
>DAIQNQ010000114.1:0-1311 GCA_036788275.1 Thermonemataceae bacterium | reverse complement strand
AAGTCTTGTTCTTCCCAAGTATCATTTTCGACTACTTCAATGTTCATCCTTTTGGCAAGCTGAATCAGTATGGCCAAGTCTTTTAAATTGTCGCTTTTCAATGTAATTTCCATACAAAAAGAATTAAGAGAAAACTTTATTTTGTAAAAACAGTGCTTCAACAAATATACCCAATCCACTACTTCCCACCAAAAAAGCCATCAGGAATTCCAAAATTTGAAACTCCTGATGGCTTTATCGGCAAGTTATCTTATTGCTTAAACTTCAAAGATACCGAGTTGATACAGTAGCGCAGGCCTGTAGGATTGGGGCCATCGTCGAATACATGGCCTAAGTGCCCATGGCATTTGGCACAAACTGCCTCAGTACGCACCATTCCGTGGCTGCGGTCGGTTTCCATAATCACAGAACCCTCGATGGCATCATAGAAAGAAGGCCAGCCCGTGCCGGAATCAAACTTCACGTCAGATTTGAAAAGTGGGTTCTGACAGCCTGCACAGAGGTACAGTCCCTTCTCTTTGTGTTGATAAAACTTGCCTGTAAAAGCACGCTCCGTGCCTTTTTGGCGAAGTACGCGGTACTCTTCGGGGCTGAGTGTTTTTTTCCACTCCTCTTCGGTTTTTTGGATTTCGGCTTTCATCTTGGTTTTAGAAGAATTTTGTTTGGGAGATTGCCCACAAGCACTGCCCACAAGGCAGAAGGCAAGTAAGCATACATACAGGTTTTTCATGGGCATTCAAAGCTTTGATTTGGCTGATATACGAAAAGCAAGCCGCTAAAGACTTCCTCTCCTATACCGCCTCTAAGAAACAAGCTGCCCAAGCAATAGGTTCTAAAAATCAGGAATTTAAGCGAGTCCGAAACGCTGACTCAGAGCACGGAAGCCACGCCCTTCCAGCAAGCGGCTGTCTTGGGGATTTTGGCTGCTGATGTCCATAAAAATCTGCTCACATTTTTTAGTTTTGGCGTATTCAATCGTCCAATCAAGTAGTTCTTCCACAAAATGTGCTTGTGCTTGCTGCTTCTGTACATACACTTCGTTGATGAGCAGGTATTTGCCATGTGCCAAATCTTCCGAAATCCTAAAACCCAAAAAAGCCACCGCCTCGGCTTCTTTTTCGATAAATACCAGCGTATAGCCTGCATCTATCTGAAGTTTGCGAATTTGGAACAAAAAATCAGATTTTTTGAGCTGCGGGTACAGTTCCTTGAAGGCCGTCCAGCATTTTTGGATAGAATCGTCGGAGAGGGCAAGTTGTATCGTTTCCATAAGCAAAAGTGTTTTTTTGTAAAATATACCAAGATTAAAGT
>DAIQNQ010000113.1:5649-9666 GCA_036788275.1 Thermonemataceae bacterium | reverse complement strand
GTTTTTAAGAAAGCCTTGGCTTAGTCTGCTTGCATAAAAGGATAGCGGAAGTCGGTAGGCGGTACGAAAGTCTCCTTGATAGCCCTGGCCGACACCCAGCGCAGCAGGTTCAGGTAAGAGCCCGCCTTGTCGTTGGTACCCGAAGCGCGTGCCCCGCCAAAAGGCTGTTGTCCTACCACAGCTCCCGTGGGCTTGTCATTGATATAAAAATTACCGGCAGCATTGCGCAGGCGATGTGCGGCCAGCTCCAAGGCGTAGCGGTCTTGGGCAAATACCGCTCCGGTAAGGGCATAAGGCGAGGTTTGGTCCACCAGCGCGAGCGTATCCTCAAAATTGGCAGGCTGATACACATAGATGGTAAGCACAGGACCAAACAGCTCCTCGCACATCGTTACGTACATGGGGTCTTGTACTTGCAAGATGGTAGGCTCAATAAAGTAGCCTTTCGACTTGTCGTAATTGCCTCCGGCCACCAGCGTAACGCCCGGCGCCGTTTTGGCTTCATCAATGTATTTGGCCAATTTATCGAAAGACTTCTCATCAATCACCGCATTCACAAAATTGCTGAAGTCCTCTACCGTACCCATTTTGATAGCGGCCAAGTCGGCCAACATATAGCCTTTTACTTCTTCCCAAATATCTGCCGGAATGTACGCCCTCGAAGCTGCTGAGCATTTCTGCCCTTGGTACTCAAAAGCTCCGCGTACAAGCGCTGTGGCCAAGGCCTTTTTGTCGGCAGAGTTGTGCGCCAATACAAAGTCCTTGCCGCCTGTTTCGCCTACAATGCGTGGATAAGATTTGTATTTGTAGATGTTTTCGCCGATGGTTTTCCAGATGTGTTGGAACGTCTTCGTACCTCCTGTAAAGTGGATACCTGCAAAATCGGGATGATTGAAGATAACCTCTCCGGCTACCGGACCATCCACATAAATCAGGTTGATGACTCCATCGGGCACGCCTGCTTCGCGGAAGATTTTCATCAGGATATTGGCCGAGTAGATTTGCGTTTCGGCGGGCTTCCATACCACCACATTGCCCATCAGCGCGGCAGAAGTAGGCAAATTGCCCGCAATGGCCGTGAAGTTGAAAGGCGTAAGGGCAAATACAAAGCCTTCGAGGGCGCGGTATTCGAGGCGGTTCCAGATACCGGGCTGCGACTCAGGCTGCTGGCGGTAAATGTCCTCGGCAAATTTTACATTAAAACGCAAAAAGTCTATAATCTCACAAGCAGAGTCAATCTCTGCTTGATATACACTTTTCGACTGCCCCAGCATGGTGGCCGCATTCAGCAAGTAGCGGTATTTGTGTGCGATAAGGTCGGCGGCTTTCAGAAAGATAGAAGCGCGATGCTCCCAGCCCATATTTTCCCAGAGTTCTTTGGCGTTGAGTGCCGCACTGATGGCCTGCTCCACCTCTTCGCGGCCTCCTTTGTGGTAATAGCCCAAGGTGTGCTGGTGCTCGTGTGGGGGCGAAATACGTACTTTTTGGTCGCTGCGTACCTCTTCGCCACCAATGTACATCGGGATGTCGGCCTCTTCGGCTTTGAGCTGTGCCAAGGCCGCCTTGAGCGCTACACGCTCTGCTGAGCCGGGTGCATAGCCGTAGATTGGTTCGTTGTAAGGAGTAGGAATACTGAAAATAGACATAGAAAATGAGAATGATTGAGTGTATGTATGAAAAGCTTTGCCAGAAATAGCTGAAAAAAGTACAATTTTTTTCGCTGCAATTTATAAAAAAAACTCGTTCGCCCTACCTCTCTCCTTCCAATGTGTGTTGCTGCTCGCCATTCGAGAAAGATGATGTAGGAAAAGCAGCAAACTTTCGTTTTTATTTAGAGATTTTTGTGGATTTTTGTATCTGAATCAAAACTGTACTTTCTATGAAGAAAATTGTATTATGCCTTCTTTTGGCTTTGGTGGTACAAGAAGTGGCTGCCCAAAAAGAGAAGTTTTTGAGAACTTGCGTAAGCGCCAATGCCCAAGCGCCTCAAATGGACACTATTTCTGAATACGTAGATGAGCGCTTTAGCTTCAACGAGTGGGTAAAGAACCTCAACAGCCGCTGCGACTATACCATCAAGAAGAAGTTTAGCGGACACTTGGTGGATATTACAGAGCAAGAAAAAGTAGTAGATGCCCTCCTGGCTTTGGCCAAGCTTTGTCCCGACAGCCCGGAACTGAAGCGCATACAGCCCGACCTCAAATATATGAAAGATGTATATAGAGGCGTAGATGTGGAAACCGAAGTGGTAGAGGAAGATGAAGAGAAAAATGACGGCCCTTTCGGGGCACTCTTCGGTGATGATACCGCCACGACAGTTACCGTAAAAATCAAACAGGTACGCAAGCTGCGCCGTGCATCGGGTACTATTATGCGCAAGTTGAAAATCAAATAGTTGTACAATGTGCCTGCAAAAGCAGAAGTTTTCTGAACAAAGCTTCTGCTTATTTGTATCTTTCTCATTCCAAAATACGTATCTGAGCTATGGCTTTAATCAAAAGTGTGAATGGACACGAACCTCGCTGGGGCGACAACAGCTTTATTGCCGAGAATGCCACTATTGTAGGCGATGTGCAGATGGGACATCACTGTACGGTATGGTTCAATGCCGTGATTCGCGGCGATGTAAACGCCATTCGCATTGGCGACTATTGCAACATACAAGATGGTGCAGTGATACACTGTACTTATCAAAAAACACAGACCCGCATTGGCAATCACGTATCTATTGCGCACAATGCCATTGTACACGGTTGTACCATCGAAGACAATGTGTTGATAGGCATGGGAGCCATCGTAATGGATGGCGCGCACATCCAATCAGGCTCTATCATAGCGGCAGGAGCGGTGGTGCTGATGAATACCGTGGTAGAAGCCAACAGCATCTGGGCAGGCAATCCGGCCAAGTTTTTGAAACATACAGGCGACAAGGCCTCGGAGATTAGCCGCATTGCCCAAAACTACCCGATGTATGCGAGTTGGTTTGAAAAAAATGAACAATAAATTTGGATTTTTTCATTTTTTATCATAAAATTGTCTGAATTTTCAAAGTACAAAAGGCTAAAATGCAATTTTTTTGTTGGAAAGCCAAAATGTAATTACTTCATTTACAAAAAATTAAAGTAAAATTGTATCTTCTCGGCAAGATTTTATAAATTTGCACGATGATTCTTAATCAAAGCAATCGCCCATGAAAAAAAGCTGGCAAAACATCTTGTCATTGCTGTTTTTACTGCCACTCTCTCTCTTTGCCCAAGACAAGGACAAAGACAGAGAGATGGAAGCGCTTTTGCAAAAAAATCTGACCAGTATCAAAGTGCTTGAGGAGCGTTTGCGCCAATTAGACTACCAAAATCGTTTGCAGATGCAGTCTATTCAACAGCAAATGAATTTGGCTTTTACGAAAGATACCACTTTCTACAAAAGCTCTATCAAATTGTTGCAGGAAAGCATGTTGCGTATAGATGCCAATTATCAGGCGCAGCTCAGAGAACTTAAAGAACAGAAAACAAATAAGCAAAGTGCACTCGACAGTATCTTTGTGATGCAAGAGGCCAAAATAAAAGAGAAACAAATGGAACAAAGCACTATGTTCATCTATGGAGGCGTTATTCTGGTATTGGTAAACTTCATCTTATTTCTTGTTTTGTTGCATTATTTCCGAAGCCGCCAATACACAATGGCCGAAGAGATAAAGACCAAGGTACAAGCCGAAACGCGCGCTACTTTGACGAGCTACATGCAAGATGACTTCAGAAGAGAAATACAAAAAGCTTTCGCTCAATATGCTCCCAAAGGAGAAGCGCTCTCACAAGCAAATCTTGAAGAGAAGGCACAAAACGTATTGACACAGATAGACGATAAAAGTGCAGCGCTCCTCGAAAAGATGGCGCAGTTGGAGCAATACTTAGCGCAGGTAGCGCATGTGCCGCTCGAAAAAGAAAAAGTTGAAAGCCAAGAAGCTGAAATTCAAGAAACTGAAATACAAAAAGCTGAAGAGCAGGAAGTTGTTGCAGT
>DAIQNQ010000113.1:0-5549 GCA_036788275.1 Thermonemataceae bacterium | reverse complement strand
CTGAAATTCAAGAAACTGAAATACAAAAAGCTGAAGAGCAGGAAGTTGTTGCAGTAGAAGAAAGTCCCCTAAGTGAAGCAATAGAAGAAGTTCCTGCCTTCATTCAAGAGCCGGTACAAGAGCAGTTGCTCAGCGTAGAAGCGCCCTTGGAGTTAGAAGAGGCATCGCAAGAGACTGTTGTAGAAGAATACCTGCCCCAAGTGGAAGAAGCGCCAAGCACAGAGCTGCAAGAAGTAGCATTGGAACAAGCCCCGGAGCTTCGCAACGAAGAATATCACCAAGAGGAGGAAGTGCCTAAGGAGGTAGATGAAGAAATAGCCAAGCTTTTTTCTTTTGTGAAAGAAGACAGCGAGAAGGTGTTGCAAAACAAAGAGGAAGAGGAAATTGAAGAGTCGAAAGTACCTGAGAAAATAGATATTCCTTTTGATTTTGGCAACTTTTTCCTCAACCAAGAAACACAAGAGTCGGAAGAAAGCACCGAAGAAGATTTGGAAGAGACCACCCACCGCAGCCTTGACAGCTCGCAGGTAATAGCCAAAACGGAGAAGTCGCTCTCTACAATACTCAACCAAGAAGAAGATAACAAGGAAAGTGAAGAAGATTTAGACCAAGAAGAAGCCATCTACTGGATGCAACGCGGCACTATCGCCTACGAAAAGCAAGATTACGAGGCTGCCGTAGAGTGTTTTTCCAAAGCACTGCTTTTGAAAGAAGATTTTATCTCCTATACTAAGCGAGCCAACAGCTACCATATCCTGAAGAAATACGAAAAGGCTGCTGCCGATTACGAGAAAGCCATCAAGCTGAATCCTGACTTCGTACCAGCCTACAACAATGCTATCGAAATTCATATCCTCACAGATAATTTCTTCCAAGCCCTTGCCGTATTGGAGCAGCTTTCAAAAGTAAACAAACCTGCACATTACAAAGCTGTGGAGCTGTATCTGAAGTTGATAGCGCAAAAGGCATTGAACCAGACTTCTGACAAAACGGAGCGAGAACTAGACCAAGTCATGCGTGAAAACTTTCAGTTCAACTACTCTTTCAAAGAAATAGAAGAATGGCTGGCTACCGCCGACATCGAACCGACCAATAAGCGACTCATTCAAGTAAAAATGCAGTTGCTCAAAATGAAAAAAGCTGCCTGATAAGGTCAAAGGGCATAAAGCCAAAGAGAATAAAATGCTTCGGGCTTGAAAAGCTTCGAAGCATTTTTTGTTTAGCAGGCTACAACCTGTCTTTTAGATGAATACAAATCTTGACAAGCTCTGAAAAAATGACCTCGAAAAAGCCGCTTTAGAGTGGATAAAGCTGAAAAAAGCAAAATAAAAAATCATTTTCTCTTCTCACTTGTTTTCAATAAAAATACTATCTTGCTTATCCTTGTTTAGCTTTCAACCTTCAATAATGATATAAATTTTTACTCTATGGATTTAGAATTGAATTTAAGCCCGATGCAGCAATGGCTTCCACACAAAACGCCCGCCATCATTGCAGGCCCTTGCAGTGCCGAATCGGAAGAACAGCTTCTTGCTACTTGCCTCAAGCTCAAAGATTTGAAAGTAGATGCCCTGCGTGCCGGTATCTGGAAACCTCGCACCCGCCCCAACAATTTTGAAGGACACGGTGCCATTGCTTTGCCTTGGATAGAAGCCGTAAAAAAAGAGGTAAACCTACCTTTTGGAATAGAAGTGGCCACGCCACAACACGTAGAGCTGGCGCTCAAGCACGGGGTGGATATTCTGTGGCTTGGCGCACGTACCACCGTGAACCCCTTCAATGTACAAGATTTGGCCGATGCCCTGCGCGGGGTAGATGTACCCGTAATGATTAAAAACCCTGTAAATCCTGACCTCAGCCTCTGGCTCGGTGCTATTGAGCGTATTTACAATGCTGGGATTACCAAAATTGCGGCCATTCATAGAGGCTTCTCTTCTTTGCAAGAAAGCAAATACCGCAATCCGCCTACTTGGCAGATACCCTTGGAGCTAAAGCGGCTTTTCCCGCACATTCCGCTTATCTGCGATCCAAGCCATATTTCAGGCACCAGAGACATGATTTTTGCCCTCTCTCAAAAAGCCTTAGACCTCAACTACGACGGCCTGATGATAGAAACCCACATTGACCCTGATAAGGCTTGGAGCGATGCCAAGCAGCAGGTTACGCCGGGGGCGCTGGGCGACATCTTGGCCAATCTCAAGCTGCGCGTAAGTACTACCAACGACGTGGAGTTTATGAACCATTTGGAGGATTTGCGCAAGAAGATTGACGAAATAGACCGCGAGCTTATCGAGATTCTGGCCGCCCGTATGGCTGTAGTGGAGCAAGTAGGCGAGTACAAGAAAGACAACAACATCACCATCTTTCAGTTAGACCGCTGGAATGAGGTATTTCGTACTCGTCCCGAATGGGCTGCCAAGATGAACTTGAGCAAGGATTTGATTGCCGAAATCTACAAGCTTATCCACGTGGAGTCTATCAGAAAGCAGACTGAAGTGATGATGCGACAAGATGAAGTTGCAAAATAAATTTCCGAGGAGGCTTTTATAGCCTCCTTTTTGTTGTTTTTATTTTTCCCCAAACAATAAAACGATGTGGCAATTACAAAAGAACCTTCTTATTGGGGCTGTTTTCATTATTTTTTTACTCA
This sequence comes from Thermonemataceae bacterium, assembly GCA_036788275.1. Lineage (GTDB taxonomy): Bacteria > Bacteroidota > Bacteroidia > Cytophagales > Thermonemataceae > DAIQNQ01. Next base: position 2,899 of record DAIQNQ010000113.1, on the reverse strand, counting down.
TTATTGCTTGGGTAGTGTATAGAGCCAAAGTTTGGAGCGACTTCGGCAAGCAAGAGACGGTCATCGTACACGATATTGTATTGGAGCAAATCGAGAATATCGGCAAGCTCGAATTGGTCAAATACAAGCTCAAAGATGTACTGGAGTACAAGCAGTCGCGCAGCTTCCTGCCCGATGCCAAAGCCGTGCTTATTATCAGTGGCGAGGCGGTAGGCTGTATAGACCTTACACGCATCAAAACAGCCGATATTGTAGAAAAAGACAGCACCTTGTACATTCGCCTGCCGGAGCCGGAGCTCTGCTATGTAAAAGTAAACCACCAAGAGTCGCGCGTATATAATACAAGCAACACCTATTTTGATGAGGCCAAAATTATCCAAAGTGCTTACCAAGCTGCCGAGGCGCAAATACAGAAGGCCGCTTTGCAAAGCAATATTTTAGAACAAACCAAGCAAAATGCCCAGCTGGTGCTCAAACCTCTGCTGGAGGCAAGTTCTCGAAGAAAAGTAGTGTTTACCTACGAGCTGCCTGCCGAGGAAATCCGCCGTCCTTAGCGTGTCAGGTCCATTTTATTTAAGAAATCCCAGCATACGATGCCCAGCGATACCGATACATTGATAGAATGTTTGGTGCCGTATTGGGGAATCTCTACGCAGGCATCAGCCATTAGTACGATTTCTTCCTTCACTCCAAAAACCTCATTGCCAAATACAAAAGCATATTTCTTGTCTTTGTGGGGTACAAAGCGCTGCAGTGCCACACTCTGGTCGGCCTGCTCGATACATATAATCTGATAGCCCTCGCGGCGTAGCCTTTGTACCAAAGCCGTACTGTCTTCGGCATACTCCCAAGCCACCGACTCGGTAGCCCCAAGCGCCGTTTTGTTGATTTCTCTGTCGGGAGGCGTACCCGTAATGCCGCACAAATAGAGCTTTTCTATCAGGAAGGCATCGCCGGTGCGAAAAGCCGAACCTACATTGTGCAGACTGCGCACATTGTCGAGAACCAATACGAAAGGGTTTTTGGGCTGCCTCTTAAACTCTTCGGCATCGAGGCGTAGTAGCTCGCTATTGTCTAATTTGCGCATATTTATAGAGTATTTGGACTTGCAAATTAGCAATCTGATAAAAATCATAAAAGCTTAACGGATTATTTATTTGCTTTGAGAAGCGAATTGATTAAAATTACTTGTTCAAACCCCCAAGCCTCATGAAAAAGATTTTGATTCCTACCGATTTCTCCAAAAACGCCCTCCACGCGCTTCATTATGCCTTTAGCTTTACGCACAAAGAGCCGCACCAAGTGCTGTTGCTTCATACCTTCGAGGCAGGCTACGACCTCGGCAGCCTCTTGGCGCAGCGCATTGGCCCACTGGAGAGCGAGAAAAAGCAACAAATGGAAGTGCTTATACAAAATTTGCAGGAATACCAAGAGGCAGCTCATTTGTCTTTTCAAGGATTGGTACACCACGGCGACTTGGCGCGCACGGTAGCTGATATTTGTGCCAAAGAAAAGATTGATTTGGTGCTGATGGGCACGCAGGGCGAGAGCAATGCCAGTAATCGGGTGTTTGGCAGCGAAACCGCCCGTATTATCAGCCAAGGTAAATGTCCCGTATTGGCTGTGCCCAAGGAAGCCAAAGCCGAACCCATCAAGCACTTCTTTTTTGCTACCGATTACCGTGAGGGAGACTTGGAGGTATTGGAGAAAATTGTGGCCGAGGCGCGCCACCGTGCCGCCAAGGTACACGTGCTGCACATCGCCCCAGAGAGTAATTTGCAAGAGCAAATACAGTTTCGTGGTTTCCGAGACATCGTAAAAGAGCGCATCTCTTACGACAAGGTAGTGTGCGAACTGATTATCCACCCGCAGTTTTTGGAAGGTATGGCAAGCTATATCGCACTGCACGAGCAAGCCCTGCTGACGATGAGCTATCATAAAAAATCTTTTTTGGCCTCGCTCTTTACCGACAGCCGCGCCGAAGACATGGTCTATGTAAGCCCCGTGCCGCTTTGGGTGTATCCGGTGTAAGGATTTGGAGAAGTATAGAAAAAGTTCTAATTTGTCGGAGCATGTAGCTGTACAAGCTGCGCGCTCTTGCTCATCTTATCATATAGCAATATGTCTTTAGAAGAAAACGAAGCCCAAAATCCCGAAGAGGAGAAAAGTCTTGATGTAGCGAAGGAAAGTACCGAAGGTAGCGCTCCCAAGAGCAAAGTAGCCCTCAAAATGCATGCGCTCAAAGTAGCGTCTATCCTGATGAGCAAGGTGTTGTGGCAGGCTTTCTTGTTTTTTTTGGTGGCGGTGGCGCTGAATGCAGGCGTGTATATCCTCAGCGACCAGCAAGTAAGCTACTTGCTCGACAGTGGTGAGGTATCTTTTGTAGAGAAAATAGGCGGCTATGTGTTTATCATCAGCATCTTCTTTCTGTTTCCGCTTTTCTTTATATTGGCGGGGCTTCGGCGAGGTATTTTGGTGGCTTTGTATTATTTGGTAAACAAAACGCAGGAGGTGGTTTTCACGCTGTTCTTTACGAAGTTTTTTGATTATGTAATGAAAAAACCTGTACTCAAAGAGAAGCTCGAATACAACTTGGTAAACAGTCTCGCTGGCGAAACCCTGCCCAACTATATTGCCCAAATGCCCAACATGAACTTTGTATCGCGGGGCATTTATAGGCGCATTGCCAAGCATATAGACTTCAAAGCGCTACTGCTCAAACACGCCGACGAGCAGGGCGGGCGCTTGGATATAGAGGTATTTAAAAACCAGTTGGCTACGCAAGCTGCCACGCAAATTCCCCAAAAGCTGCTGGGCAAGCCGGGCTGGTGGCCACTTTATACTTGTATCATCATCAACATTGTATGGGCGGTAGCTTTTAGATTTTTGGTGGGCTAAG
>DAIQNQ010000112.1:7391-9836 GCA_036788275.1 Thermonemataceae bacterium | reverse complement strand
GCCTTGGCCTAAATCCGATTTTTATTTTACATTTGTAATCAAATACCATCTCACAGCGCATGAAATACATTTTTTTTGGATTGGGCAATATCGGGGCGGAGTATGAGCTTACACGCCACAATATCGGCTTTTTGGTGCTCGACCAGCTCGCCGACAAGCAGCAGGCCGCTTTCAAAACAGAGCGACTTGGCGACTTGGCGCATTTTACCTATAAGTCGCGACAAATATACCTCCTGAAGCCTTCTACTTATATGAACCTGAGCGGCAAAGCCGTAAACTATTGGATGCAGCAGCTCAAAGTAGCACCCGAAAACATCATGGTTATTACCGACGACGTATCGCTGCCCTTCGGCAAAATGCGCATCAGACCCAAAGGCTCTTCCGGCGGCCACAATGGCCTCGGCAATATACAACAAGTGCTCGGCTCGGAGCAGTATCCGCGCATGCGCTTCGGTATAGGCAACGACTACCCCAAGGGCGGACAGGTGGACTATGTGCTCAGCCGCTTCTCTACCGAAGAGTTTGAGCAGCTTCCCGCACTGATGGACAAAAGCGTAGAAGCCTTGCTCACTTTTGCTACCACAGGCATCGAAAGATGTATGAACCTCTACAACAAATAAAGCCCATGTATCGCTATACGTTCCTCCTGCTGCTGACACTGTGCGGTGTTGCCCCGCTTCAAGCCCAAGAAAACATCCCGCTGGGTACTTGGCGTACGCATCAGTCTTATCAGGCTGCCTTACAAGTAGAGGGGGCGGGTGAACAACGCTACTGCCTCACAGAGGGCGGTGTATTTTTGTTCGATACCCAAGAGCAGCGCAGCAGACCGATTACCCGCCTTGATGGTCTTTCGGCAGGTACGCCCTCGGCCATTGCTTACCACGCGCCCTCGGCTACTTTGCTCATTGCGTATAGCTCCGGCAATATTGATTTTTGGCAGCAAGGCAGGGTTTTTACCCTGAGTAGCATTGCCAATAGCACACTATTGCCCGAAAACAGGACGATTTTTCATATCTACCTACAACAACAGTTCGCATACCTCTCTACGGCTTTTGGGGTGGTGGTGGTGGACATCGCCCGCCGCGAGCTGCGCGAGAGCTACCAAAACATAGGGCCGGGTGGGAGTGCCATCGAGGCTTATCGCACGCTGATATGGCAAAATCGCCTTTTTGTAGCCTCCTCGCAGGGTATTTTGGTAGCGCCTTTGAGCAGCAATTTGCAGTTTTTTGGCAATTATACCCGCTACGAAATCGGTAGCGGTATTCCGGCAGAAAGTACGGCTTTTTTGGCAGCCGCCAACAGTAGCATTTATGCGGGTATTCAGGGGCAGGGGCTTTTTAAGTGGCAAGAAAATGATACTTGGCAGGCCATCAGTCCCATCGCTGAAACAAGCTTTCAGAATATAGAAGGACAGCCCGGGGCGCTTTTGCGAGTATGTGCGGGCAGCTTTGTATATTTGATAGATGCCTCCGAAAATGTAAGTACCCTGAGCGATGTGCTGATTACTGCTCCACGCTCTGTATGGCTGGGGGCAGGGCAACAAGTATGGATAGCCGATGCGCAAAATGCACTTTTGAGCAATCAGGAAGGCTTTTTTAGGAGTTTTCGTCCCAATGGCCCTTTGTCGGCCACCCGTTGGCGGGGTGCTTTTGCCAATGGCGAAATTGTGCTATTGCAGGGGGGCTTTCAGAACAATAACGGACAGGCTTTTTTGCGTGCGCCGCAAATAGATATTTTTGGACAAGGGCGCTGGCGTAGCTTTTCTAACCAGAACATCGAGGGGCTGCTTACACTTCCCGAGCGCCGCGACCTGAGCGGGGCAGCCTATAATCTCTTCGACAGAAAACTTTACGTGGCTTCTTTTGAAAATGGTTTGCTGGCAAAAGCCGCCGACGAAAGTTTTGAAATCATAGACAACAATACGCCCAATACACCCTTTGCAGGGGTAAATCCGGTACAACTCAGCGATGTGAAGGTGGACTTTCGGGGCGATGTGTGGCTGAGCCAATACACGCCTTTGGAGCAGCGCCCAAGCCTGCACGTAAGGCGGCGCAATGGGGCTTGGGAATCCTTTTCCTTCAATACTGCAGCACGCCGCCCTCTCCAGATAGAAATCGGGCTGAACAACTACAAGTGGATGCGCTTAGAGGCCTCTTTCAGTGCCGGAGGCTTGTGGGTTTTTGATGAGCAAGGCGGGCGCAACAAGCAGCTCAGTACAGCCAATGGCGCATTGCCTACCAACAATATCTTGGCCATGGCCATAGACCTGAGCGGCGTGCTGTGGCTGGGCACGGAAGATGGCGTACTCACGATTTTTAATCCGGCAGAGGTCTTCCGCGACGACTTCCAAGCCATCGCCCCGATATTTCAGGGGCGCAGACTTTTACGTAGCGAGCGGGTACAGGCCATCAAGATAGACCCCGCCAATCGCAAGTGGTTTGCTAC
>DAIQNQ010000112.1:0-7291 GCA_036788275.1 Thermonemataceae bacterium | reverse complement strand
GGCATAGAGGGCTTGGCGCAAAATGCCTCCGTGAAGATAACCGATGTATCGGGCAGATTGGTTTTTGAAACCCGCGCCCAAGGCGGTACGGCCACTTGGAACACCCGCGATTACAATGGTCGCCCTGCCGAAACAGGCGTGTATTTTATCTTCGCTACCAATTTGAGTGGGGAAGAAAGCTTTGTCTCTAAAATCGCCATTATTCGCTGATTATTTACAGAAAGATAAGGAGTGATTTCTCCTCGGCTCCAAGCAATTTGTTTGAGTATCAAAATATCTTTTTTATCTTTGCCTCTGCCTTCGGCCACAAAAAATCTGATATAGCTCTCTCAAAATACATACAATTAAAAATCCCTTTTTATGAAATGTACGCTTATTATTGACAAAAGCGGCTCTATGGTAATAAGAGACCAGAAAAACGGTCGCTCTCGCTGGGAAGCCTGCAAAGAAGCTACCATTGCTTTGGCTTACAAATGTGAAGAAAAAGACCCCGAAGGAATAACACTTTATACGTTCTCCGGTAGATTTAAGCGCTACGAAAGCGTAAAAGCAGCCCGTGTACACGAAATATATGAAGAAAATGAACCCGGCGGTGGTACCGACTTGGCTGAGGTGCTGGGCGATGCTTTCGACTATGTAAAGAAGCGCCGTGCCCAAAAAGGAGCAGATGCCGCACCTGAATTGATATTGGTAGTAACCGACGGCGAACCTGATGAGAAAGAACCTGTGGCAAAGCTAATAGCCGAAATGACCAAGCAACTGCAATCGCGCAAGGAATTGGCCATCTCTTTTATACAAGTAGGCAAAGACCCTGCAGCGATGGAGTTTTTGAGGGCCTTAGACGATGACCTTGTGAAAGCCGGCGCCGCCTTGGATATTGTGGATACTGTTACTTTAGAAGAAATGGAGGAATACTCACTCTCCAAAATCCTCGAAAAAGCTTTTACGGATTAATATTATTGGTAAGCAAGGCAGAGTTGCTATCCTATTTGTCAAGTGGGGGCTTACAACTTGTACATAAAGTAGAGGCTACATGAAGATAAACCTTACTGAATATTTTCGATTCAAAGACGAACAAGAATCTTTTGAAAGCATACACGAGGTAGTAGAAAAAGGTATTTCTTTTAAAGGAACTAACCTTTGGATTTTGGTATTTGCTATCTTTATTGCTTCTGTTGGCCTCAATGTTAATTCTACCGCAGTAATTATCGGAGCGATGCTCGTATCGCCGCTTATGGGGCCTATCATTGGGATTGGTTATAGTTTGGCTACTTACGATTTTAAGCTGCTCAAAAAAGCCTTTGTCAATCTTGCTTTTTCTATTCTGGTGAGTTTGCTCACTTCTACCTTTTATTTTCTGCTTTCGCCCATCAACGATGCGCATTCCGAGCTTTTGGCACGTACCTCGCCCACGATTTATGATGTATTGATTGCTTTTTTTGGAGGTTTGGCCGGTATCGTGGCAATGGCCAGCAAAAACAAAGGCAATGTACTGCCCGGCGTAGCCATCGCTACGGCACTGATGCCACCGCTCTGCACCACGGGCTACGGCTTGGCCACAATGCAGTGGAAGTTCTTCTTGGGCGCTTTTTATCTATTTACCATCAATACGGTATTCATTGGCATTGCTACTTTGGTGATGGTGCGCTTTTTGAAGTTTCCGGTATATGACCAAATAGAAGAAAAGAGAAAGAAAAATGCTGATAAATGGGTGAGTATTATTACGGTACTTACACTTATTCCGAGTATTTACTTGGGCTATGTGCTTATCCAGCAAGATCGTTTTCAGCGCAAAGCCGAAGATTTTATTAAGTATGATTCCTTTATTGAGGGTGACTACCTCCTCAATGGTGAGGTAGAGGCACGTTCCAGGCGTATTATTCTGACCTATGGAGGCAAGCCTATTACCGAAGAGGAGAAGCAGGAACTGCAAAAGGCATTGGAAAAATACCAAATACCGGAGGCGAAATTAGAAGTAAGACAAGGCTTCTCGATGGATGAAGTGAGCAAGCAGCTGAGTAAAAATGAGCAGATGCAGATAGAAATCAACAAAGTACAAGCTGAAGCCACGCTCTATCAAAAGCAGCTCGACAGCCTCAAAAACAGAAAGCTCATAGCCCGAGAGTTGTACCAAGAAGTGAAAATTATCTTCCCGGAGATTACCTCCTGCGCTACCTCGGAGCAGTTGTTTTTTGCCGACTCTGCCCAATACAAGCAGCGTGGCTTTTTAGTACTGATACAGACTAAAAACAGAGCCCAAACCCAAGCCAATTTGCCTAAAATACAGGCTTGGTTTGCCACACGCCTCAAAGAACCTGAGCTTAAAGTGATGCTGAGTAATCCATAGAAGGGGATTTTGGCGATGTTGTACAACTCTTCTTTTTTGGGAAAATATCATTAGTATTAGAGTTTAAGGCCGTGCAAGAGAATCACTAACAACAATCCTGAAAATCCAATCATCCTCAAAGTCCTGATACTGACAAAAGCGGGAATCCTTTTGTTTTTCAGAAAAATGCCTTTATCTTGCCTTGCATAATATCGGCCACCCTACAAATCTTGCCTTGGTGCAGCCGCTTTAACCATCTATTGCGATGAGCTTCGTATATCCACAGTTTTTATGGGCTTTGCTTTTTGTGGCATTGCCCGTCATTGTCCATCTTTTCAATTTTCGGCGTATCCGCAAGGTGTATTTTTCTAATGTACGTCTTTTGCAGGCCGTAAAAACCGAAACCAACGCCATTCGTACGCTTCGAGAGTGGCTCATTTTGGCCATGCGCATCGGCTTTGTAGTGGCCTTGGTATTGGCCTTTGCGCAGCCTTTTTTGCCCAGCAGCGAGGCTGGAGCAGGTGTAAAAGCCAATAACTTGGTGAGTATTTATGTGGACAATTCTTTCAGTATGCAAAGCGAGCTGGACGGCACAAGTGCCCTCGACCAAGTGCGAGAAACGGTAAGCGAGCTGCTAAAGGTGTTTCCGGCTTCTACCAATTTCCAGCTCATCACCAACGATTTTGCCAATGCGGAGCAGTTTCCCCTCAATGCCCAAAAGCTCGAAGACCGCTTGGCCGCCTTGCAATACTCCAACAAGTACCGCGACTTGCAGAGCGTGTATAATCGCCAATACAACTTATTGAAACGTGCCTCGGAGCAGCCTGCGGGCAACCAGATTTTTTGGTTTTCCGATTTTCAGAAAAGTACCGCAGGCGACTTGGCCAAGCTGCGCCTCGATTCGCTCCAAAAGCATTATATCGTACCCGTACAAAGCCCTTCGCCCCAAAATATCGCCATAGACTCTGTATGGCTCGAAAATCCTTTCCTCAAAGCCAATGAAACCAACCGACTGAACTTCTCGCTGCGCAATTGGAGCAATGAGAGCTACGAAGATTTTGTACTGAAATTGATTATCAACGATATACAGGTGTCCACCGCCACCGTGCAACTCAGCCCCCAAGCGCAAGTGCAGGGAGAGTTTAATTTTACCATTGATGGAAAGGGCTTTCAGAAAGCACGCATCAGCTTCGAGGATTTTCCGGTGAGCTTCGACAATGAGTATTATTTTGTGCTGAATGTAGCCCCTGCCATTCGTATTTTGCATATCTACGAAGAGGCGCGCCACCGCTACATTGAGAGTGTATATGCCAGCGAAGGCACTTTCAAGACGATACACAGCAGCTTGCGCAGCCTCGACTACGGCCAAATCGCCAATGCCGAACTCATCGTACTCAATGAGCTGCCTTCCATCGAAGGGGAGCTGAAAAACCAGCTGACAGAATTTGTAAAAAAAGGTGGCTCTCTGGTATTTTTTCCAAGCGAAAAGCCCAATTTGAGTAATTACACAAGTTTTTTGAGCACTTTGGGGCTGCGGGGCTTGCAGGCGACCAAAGACTCGCTGGGGCGCAGTCCGGCCAATACGCTGCGCCCTCCGGCTTTGCAGCAGCCTTTTTTTGCGGGGGTGTTTGAACAAATTCCCCAAAACCTGCTCATGCCTTATGCCTCGGCGGTGCTTTCTTGGCTGCCTTCGGGCTATACCTTGTTGAGCTATCGCGATGGCCGTCCTTTTGCCAGCCAGAGTAGTTTTGGCAAAGGCAAGGTCTATCTCTTTGCCGCACCTTTGCAAGAAAAGTACAGCGATTTTGCTATAAACGCACTTTTTGTACCGATGATGTACCGCGTTGCCGCCCTCAGCAAAGCATCAGGAGAGCGACTGGCCTATTCTTTTCAGGAGAAAAGCTTGGCACTGCGTATCGAAAATCTTCCCCAAAATGAAATACTGCGCCTGCGCCGGGATAATACCGAGCTGATTCCCGCACAAAGGCAGTTGGGCGAAGAACTCCGCTTGGAACTGCCTGAGCAGGCTATCGAAGCGGGTTATTATGCCTTGCAGACCTCCTCCAGCCAAGCGCCTGTGGCACTGTTGGCCTTCAATTATGCCAAAGAAGAGTCGGATATTCAAAATTACGGCAAAGAGGAACTCAAGGGTTTTTTTGCTGACAAAAAGCACGTACAGCTCTACGAGCGCTTCCGCGACAAGGCCTTTATTGCCGACTTTCAGGAGCGCAATATCGGCAAGAGCCTTTGGAAACAAGCCTTGGTCTTGGCCTTGCTCTTTGCTTTGGCCGAAATTCTGATTATCAGGTTTTTGAAATAAATTGCACATAAAAAATCCGTGTTCCCATCCACTGAAAATAAGAATACGGATGGCACTGATTTAACAGATGATGCATACCCAAAACAAAGTGCTTTTGTAGGGAAAAGCCTTTGAACCACCCCTAACCCGTTGGCTTCGCCGACCTTCGGTTCTTTGGAAGGAGGGGAATTTAAGGCTAAATAAATTTTAGTATTATATGAAATCCAAGCCTTCTATTGCTGTTTTTGCCTCGGGCAATGGCTCTAATGCCGAAAACATCATTCGTTATTTTCAGGAAAAAAATACGGCCCAAGTGGCTTTGGTAGTGGCCAGCCGTTCTGATGCGGGGGTGCTGGCACGTGCCAAAAAGCTGGGCGTGCCCACTTTGGTACTCCAAAAAGAACTTTTTATGCAAAGCGATGCCTTGCTGGGTACGCTCCAAAGCTACGAGATAGACCTGATTGTATTGGCGGGCTTTCTGTGGCTTGTGCCTGAGTACTTGGTGAAAGCCTATCCCAAGGCCATTGTGAATATCCATCCGGCGCTCCTGCCCCAATACGGTGGCAAAGGCATGTACGGTGCCAAGGTGCATCAGGCCGTATGGGAAGCCAAAGAGGCACATACGGGCATTACGATTCATTGGGTAAATGAGCACTATGATGAAGGGGAAGTGATTTTTCAGGCGGCGGTACAGCTGCTCCCCGAAGACGACCCCGAGCAAATTGCCCAAAAAGTACATGCTTTGGAGCATCGGCACTTTCCGGAGGTGCTGGCGCGGATATTAGAAGAGAAAGCCTTGTAAAACAAAAAAAGCCTGACGTTTTCGTCAGGCTTTTGCTCTTCCTCTTGGGCTTGAACCAAGGACCCCCTGATTAACAGTCAGGTGCTCTAACCAACTGAGCTAAGGAAGAATGTTGAACAATCTTTGCGTTGAATGCGAGTGCAATATTAAGGCTTTGCAAATTGATGTGCAAATATTTTTGAAAATATTTTGATAAATTTTTTTCACAAAACTGATTTTCAGCATTTTTGATAGGGATTTTTTTGAGCACAAGTGCGGCAAGGAGAAGAAAGATACCCGATAGCCCTCAAAATATTTAAGAAGAGAAAACACAATTTACGTGCATAAATTGTTATATTTATTGTGAAAATAGTTCCTGCCCAAACCACACTACACTTATGAGTTCTCGCAGACAATTTTTTTTGAGTCTTTTTGTGGCTTCTCTTGCCGGAGGCATCGTAGCGGTCTTGTTGATGAGGTTCTTTGCCTCTAACAGAAGCTACCGCTCTTTTGAAGAGCGCCAAGGCATGCAAATGGCCTCTCTGACCTCCGACTCGGTGGGTGTGCCTGAAGGCCTTAATTTTGTATATGCCGCCAATAGCGTATCGCCAGCCGTAGTACATATCAAAACTTCTTTCAGAAGTCGTAAGAGCAATAAATCTGAAGATGAATTTGATGATATGTTCAGGCAGTTTCATGGGCGAGGCCAACAGATACCGCGCTCTTCCTCAGGCTCCGGTGTGCTTATCTCCGACGACGGCTATATCGCTACCAACAACCACGTAATAGAAAATGCCGAGCAGATAGAGGTAATCCTACAAGACAAAAGCAGCTATCGCGCACGCCTGATAGGTACTGACCCCTCTACCGACTTGGCCTTGCTAAAAATAGAAGGAGAGGACTTTCCCTTTGCGCGCTATGGCGATTCCGACAAGCTGCGCATTGGCGAGTGGGTATTGGCCATTGGCAATCCTTTCGACCTTATCTCTACCGTAACGGCGGGCATCATCAGCGCCAAAGCTCGTAGTATCAATATCATCCGTGCCAACGATGGTCTGCAAGTAGAGGCCTTTTTACAAACTGATGCGGTGGTGAATCCGGGCAATAGCGGCGGGGCCTTGGTGAATCTCAAAGGGGAACTCATCGGCATCAACACGGCCATTGCCAGCGAAACAGGCAGCTATCAGGGTTACTCCTTTGCCGTGCCCGTAAGCTTGGTAAAAAAAGTAATGAACGACTTGCTCAACTACGGAGAGGTGCAAAGAGCTTTGTTGGGCATACAGATAGAAGATATTGATGCCAAGCTGGCCGAACACTTGGGCTTAGATGGCGTGCAGGGTGTGTATATCGGGGGCGTAAATCCCAAGAGTGGGGCGGAAGAAGCCGGCTTGCAAGAAGGCGATGTGATTATTGCTATCAATGGTGCGCCTATCAACAGTGTGGCACAGCTACAAGCGAGTATTGCCGCTCGCCAGCCCGAAGAGGTGGTAAAGGTGATGTATAAAAGAGGAAGTTCCGAAAAAAATACAGAAGTACGCCTCAAAGGCAAAACTGCTACGGTAGAAATGGTACGCCGCCCCAAAACCCGCAGCCCACAGCGTTGGGGCTTGGAATTTGAAATGTTGGAAGAGGAGGTGCTTAATACATTGAAAATCAAAGGGGGAGTAAGAGTGAAAAGTGTAAACTCCGACAAGATGATGCGGGCAGGTGTGCGTCCGGGCTTTGTCATCACGCATATCAGCCAGAATGGCAAAAGAAAGAGTATTGTAGGTTTTGAAGAAGCCTTTGAGATATTCGACAGCCTCGAAGATAACAGTGGTATCTACTTGGAAGGCATTTATGAAAATGGCGACCGTGCTTACTATCCGGTGGGCTGGTAAATTCT
>DAIQNQ010000111.1:0-10211 GCA_036788275.1 Thermonemataceae bacterium | reverse complement strand
GGCTTTGAACTTTTTTAGGTGCGGATTGGTATTTATGTAGTGTACTTATTAACACATAAAACATTTTTAATTTTCTTAATCTTACTCTTTTTATGGGAAAAGCCGTAGTAGTAACCGACGACAACTTCAACGAAGTAATCAACAGCGATAAGCCTGTATTGGTAGATTTTTGGGCAGAGTGGTGTGGCCCTTGTCAGATGTTGGCACCCATCGTAGAAGAACTTGCCGGAGATTTTGAAGGGAAAGCCATTGTAGGCAAGCTTGATGTGGATAGCAACCCTAACATTGCAGCGCAATTTGCTGTTCGCAGTATCCCTACACTCCTCATCTTCAAAAATGGCCAGTTGATAGACAAGCAAGTAGGCGTAGTACCCAAGCATGCCCTTGCCCAAAAGCTGAACTCTAATCTCTAAGATGCCCTGAAGGCAACTTTGAAAACAGGACACTTGCCCGACAAGTGTCCTGTTTTGTTATCTTTGTCTTTAAATACTTGAAAAATAAAATCAGCAAAAATGAATGTCATATACCCAAGAAAATTTATTTTTGCATAAAAAAAGCCTCAAAATAAAGAAAATTCCTTTACTCTGAACCAGCAATGAAAATTACAGAATACATCAGTAAAAGTAAAAAAACACTCTTTTCTTTTGAAATCCTACCTCCCCTAAAAGGCGAGGGCATCGAAAGCCTCTTCAAAGCGATAGACCCTTTGATGGAGTTCAAACCGAAATTTATTGATGTTACCTACCATCGTGAGGAGTACGTATATAAAAAGCGCGGTGCCAACCTGCTCGAAAGGCAAGTAGTGCGCAAGCGCCCCGGCACGGTGGGTATCTGTGCAGCCATTATGAATCGCTTCAAAGTAGATGCCGTGCCGCATATTATCTGTGGGGGCTTCTCGAAAGAAGAAACCGAAAATGCCCTGATAGATTTGGCTTTTTTGGGAATTGATAATGTATTGGTATTGCGTGGCGATGGCATCAAGTCGGAGGGTGGTGCTTTTGTGCCCGACCCCGACGGTCATACTTATGCTTCCGACTTGCTCAAGCAGGTGGTGGCCATGAACAAAGGTTTTTATCTGGAAGATGAGTTGCTCAATATGAGTGCTACCAATTTTTGTATTGGGGTGTCGGGTTATCCTGAGAAGCATTTTGAGGCACCTAATATGGCTTGCGACCTCAAATATTTGAAACATAAGGTAGATTTGGGTGCGGAATACGTGGTAACACAGATGTTTTTTGACAATCAAAAGTTTTTTGATTTTGTAGCCAAATGCAGAGAAATGGGTATCAATGTGCCGATTATTCCGGGCTTAAAACCCCTCACTACTAAAAAGCAACTTACTGTATTGCCCAGTATTTTTCATATTGACCTGCCCGATGCACTCGTGGAAGCCGTAGAAAAATGCAAGAGCAATGAGGAAGTAAAGCAAGTGGGAATAGAGTGGGGCGTACAGCAATCTAAAGAATTAATTAAATTTGGCGTACCTTGTCTGCATTATTACTCCATGAGTAAGTCAGATGCAGTACAACAAATTGCCAAGGAAGTATTCTAAAACCTGTTTTGCATGAAGATTGTAGAATGTCCACGCGATGCCATGCAAGGAATAAGCGAGTTTATTCCTACTCAACTGAAAGCTGAGTACATCAACCTGCTTTTACAAGTAGGTTTTGACACCATTGACTTTGGAAGTTTTGTCTCGCCCAAGGCCATTCCCCAGATGCGTGATACTGCCGAGTTGCTCCCACTCTTGCAGCTGCACAATAGTAAAAGCCATTTGCTGGCCATCATTGCCAATACCCGTGGTGCTGCCGAGGCAGCAGCCTTTGAGGAAATCGGCTACTTGGGTTTTCCGCTTTCTGTATCAGAAAGTTTTCAGCAAAGAAATACCAATAAGTCTATTGCAGAGGCCTTGACCACTGTGGCCGAGGTACAAGAGATATGCCTGCAAAAAAATAAAAAGCAGGTAGTTTATCTCTCCATGGCTTTTGGAAATCCTTATGGCGACCCCTTTGAGGAAGCCATTGTGATAGAAATGGCCGGGCAGTTGCAGGCAATGGGCGTGGAGATTGTTTCTCTTTCCGATACCATTGGTAGCAGTGAACCCGCACTGATTAAAAATCTGTATCAATCTGTAAAGCAAGCTTTTCCTTCCTTGGAATTGGGTTTGCATTTGCACTCGACTCCTGAGAAAACCCACGAAAAAATAGAAGCTGCTTTGGAAGTAGCCTGTGAGCGTATAGATGGCGCTCTGAAAGGCTTTGGAGGCTGCCCTATGGCCAAAGAAGAACTTACAGGGAATATCGCTACGGAAAAAATAATTGATTTTATCAACGAAAAACAAGCTTTTTCTTCCATCAAAGCCGATAAGTTGGCCGAGGCTTTGCTCTTTGCCAACCAGATTTTTCACTAAAATATTCGACTCCTCATGAATGCAAGCCTTTCCGGTATAGAAGTAGATATTTTTATCCCTTGCTTCATAGACCAAGTGCAGCCGGAGATAGGTTTCAGCATGGTAAAGATTTTGGAGGCTGTGGGCTGCAAGGTACATTATGCACCTGAGCAAACTTGCTGTGGACAGCCGGCTTATAATGCAGGATATTTTTCTTCTTCTTGCGATGTAGCCCAAAAACTCTTACGCCAATACGAGCAACACCCTGAACGTTATTTGGTATTGCCTTCAGCCTCTTGTGTGGGCATGATTCGCAACAGCTACGCCCACCTTCTCAAAGAACCCGCATTGTTGCAAAAATACTACGCTTTGCAACAACGTACTTTTGAGCTGACAGAGTTTTTGGTAGATGTGCTGGAAGTAAAAAAAATAAAAGGGGCAAAGTTTTATCACAGTGTGGCTTATCATGATGCTTGCAGTGCCTTGCGAGAATGTGGTATTTATGCAGCACCTCGACAGCTGCTTGCCGGTGTGGAAGGATTGGAGCTGAAACCCTTGGCGGCGAGTGATACTTGTTGTGGTTTCGGGGGCACTTTTTCAGTGAAGTTTCAAGGTATCTCCGGTGCCATGGCCGAACAAAAAGTAAACCATGCCCTTGATGCTTCCGTAGAATACCTCACTTCTACGGATTATTCTTGCCTTATGCATTTGGAGGCTTACGCCAACAAGCAGAAACGTCCGGTACAGTTCATTCATATTGCCGATATTTTGGCCAATGGCTGGTGAGAATATTTGCAAAATAATTTTTTTTTCTTGCAAAAAAATGAGATATTTCCTCTTAGATACGTAAATTGCACACCTACAAATGCTATTTGGTCAGGAATGTTTGATATAAAAAAATATTATCAATTCAACAGTGAGCATGACATTATTATCTCTTATCGGGGAATAGTAGATGGAGAAGCGATTGCGTCTATTATCAAATTGGTAGAAAAGCGATTGCTGCTTTCAAAGGAGACCTTGAAGATACGCAAAAAGGTGATTAATGTATTGGTGGAGAGCTTGCAGAATATTCTGCATTATTTTGAGGAAGAATCTTTAGAAATAGGCTATGTGGAACAGTCCTTTATGACGATTCTCAAGCAAAAAGATAAGTATGTGATTTTTACGGGCAATTTGCTCTCGATACAAAGAGCCAAGAGCCTCAAAAAGAGAATAGACAATGTAAACTCAATGGGGCAAGAAGATCTCCACTCTCTGTATATGAGTGTACTCGAAACCCCCAAAGTACATATTACAAGAGGAGCAGGCTTGGGATTCTTGGATATGGCCAAGCGTACCGAGAACAAGATAAAGTACGATTTTCAACATTTCAATGAACAGTACATGCTCTTCATCTTGGAGCTTGTCATTGAAAACTCTAAAAAGGTAGTCAGTTAGGAAAATTTAATGCTATGGAAAATATCTATACAGAAGCTTCTTCAAAAACCCCTAAGGTGTCTTTTAATCATCAAAGTGGCAAACTCGAAATTATAGGACGTTCTATTCCTGAAAATTCCTATCAATTTTATGAGCCCCTCTTGGAGTGGTTAGATACTTACATCGCGCAGCCCGCCGATAAGACCACTTTTACTTTCAAGCTTGATTACTTCAATACCAGTTCTTCGATGTATATTTTGGGAATCCTTAAAAAGCTCGAAAAACTTCATCTTGAAGGGAAAGTGGCAGAAGTAAAATGGTATTACGACATAGACGATGAGGATATGCTCCAAACGGGTGAAGACCTCAAGCAGATTGTGCGCTTGCCCATCGAAATGCTCGAAATAGACCAAGAAGAAGCATAGCTTCAGTAGCAGTAAACGTGCAGGAAGCTTTTTGCCTCAAACTCTCCGGCATAAAAAGCCTCTTGTAAGTAATTACATATCAAAGCATTGTCAGCCCTGAGATTCATCAGGGCTTTTGCTTTGTATAGCAGCACAGAGCCATCGGAATAGCCCATGGTTTCCGCATTTTTGAATTGCTCCAAAGAGGCTTCGTACTCGTGGCGCAGATAAAAAAGCTTTCCCTGCAAAGCATATAGCTCAGCTCGGATATTTTGCCGCAGAAGTGGGCTTTCGGAGGAGGAGGGCAGTTGCAACAATAATTTATTGAGGCTCTCTTGTGCTACGCCGTAGCGCTTTTTGTGGTAAAATTCTATACGAAGCAACATGAGCAGATAGTTGGGTTCTTCGCTCTTTTTGCTCAAGGCCAAGTAGATGCGTCGCTCTGCCTCTGTGGGATTGCCTTGTGCGTAAGCAAGCTTTGCATTTTCAAAGTGGTGGGAGGCCGTTACACCGTCCATCACTACTTTGATAAAAAAGGAAATAACAAAAAAAACAGCAAAGCCTAATAATATCCAAATATGTACTTTTTTATTGAGCACTTCGCGCTCTTTCTGTGCTTCTGTTTTTTCTTCTTGGTAGCGCCTATACACCTCACGATACAGATCTTCGTAGCGTTGTTGTACCTGCTCTTGTGCTTCATAATAGTTTTGGTAAGATTGTGCACGGGTACGCACGCCTATCTGATAATCGTAGGAAAGTCTTTTTTGCTCGTTGGAGAGGGTCTGATAAGCAATGTTAATCATTTTAAAATGCTCTTCAACTTGCGGATTACCCAAATTTCTGTCGGGATGAAATTGTAAAACCAATTTTTTGAAAGAAGCACGAATTTCCTCGCTGCTGGCTTTGGTATCTACATTGAGTATCGTGTAAAAATTATCCATATCATCGAGTACTAAGCTTGTATTTTTTTCCGGGGAGGGCTTCTATCAATTTATTCATTTCCAAATTCAGCAAGTGCATACTCAGGATGCCGGGAGAGAGCTGAAGCACCAAGGCAAGCTCATCTACATGGAGGGCTTTTTTGCTTTGGAGGCATTGTACAATTCTCCTTTCTTCTTCACTTAAACTTACTTCTAAGGCCAATTGTTGCTGCTGACTTCTGGTACTTTGTTGCCAGTTCATCATATACAAAATATCTACTGCCGATTCTATCAGATGGGCTTGGTGTGTTTTTATCAGTTTGTTACAACCCTTCGAGCTACTTTGGTAATAATTGCCCGGCAATGCAAATACCTCCCTGTTATAATCGTTGGCCAGCTGGGCAGTAATCATGGCACCGCCTTGTTCTTGTGCCTCTACTACCAGCGTAGCATCTGCCAAGGCAGCAATGATTCTGTTTCTGGCAGGAAAGCGCGGGGCATCAGGTTTTGTGCCCAAAGGCGACTCAGTGAGCAAACCCCCTGTGCTGATGATTTCTTCTGCAGTGGCCCGATGCACAGAAGGGTAGATAATGTCCATGCCGCTGGCCATTACCGCAATGGTAGGCAAGCCTTGCTTGAGTGCTTGCCTATGGGCAATAATATCAATGCCATAAGCCAAGCCACTTACAATACATGGAGCAGAAGAAGAAAGTTGCTCAACTGCTTGCTCCAAAAAGTTGCGGCCATACTCTGTATAGCGGCGCGTACCCACAATGCTTAGCATACGTGGCTGGTGCAACGCCTCTATATTTCCTTTATAAAAAAGCAAAATCGGAGCATCGTAAATTTCTTTGAGGCGACGTGGATACAAGGGGCTTTGCAAAAACAAAGGATGTATTCCTTGGCGAAGGCAGGCTTCCAGCTCTTTCTCGGCGCGAGACATTAGTTGTGCATCGCGGAGGCTTTGAACTGCTTTCTCTCCAATCTGAGGTATTTTATGAAGCTGCGAAGGACTCGCTTTGAATACTGCTTCTGCCGAACCGCAGTAGCTCAGAAGGGTACGTGCTAATACACCGCCGATACCTTGTGCCATACCCAAAGCAACTTCATACAGCGTAGGGGAGGAGGGGACTGTGGAAGGGGAGGAGTTGGAAAACATATTTTTCATAACAGATTAAAGATACTAAAAAAGCAAAAAAAACTGAAAAAACTTGTGCCGGAGCACAAATTTTTTCAGAATAGGAGATAAGATTCTCTTATAATAAATATTATGTTAATCAGAAAAATTAGTCAGGCAATTCCCCTTTAAGCAATACAAGAAAGCTTTTTACTTTTTGCAAAGAATCTATCGCCTTCATCTTGCTCTTGATAAAAGAAGCCCTCTGACGAATGGCCTCCTTGGCTCCTTCAAGGGTATAGCCTTGTTGCTTCACAAGGTAGTAGATCATCTTGAGGTCGGTGATGTCTTCTTGGGTGAAGCGCCTTTCTCCTTTTTTATTTTTCTTAAACTGCAGCATATCAAACTCACTCTCCCAGAATCTGATAAGAGAGGGGTTTACTTGCAAAAGCTCCGCTACTTCTCCGATAGTGAAGTATTTTTTGTCAATTGTACTATTTTCAGATAATAATTCCATCTTTTACCGAGGTTTTTCTCAAAATCAACTCTATAAAAATATGATATAATTATTTAAAAGTCAATAACTTGTGCATTTTTTTTAATATTTTTTTTCAATAAAATTACTTAATTTTTTTAGTCTTTTAGCTCGTAAAAATTAAAAGCTTTTATATTTTTATTGTACTTTTTCAATAGCGTTCTTTCGTAGTGATAAATGCTTTTGCCAATATTTTTCATAAATTGAAAGGCAAAAGGGTATTCATAAATATTGTCGTTGAGGGTTTCATTGGCATTGGTGTAGATAGATACCGAGAGGAAAAACTCGATGTTGTTTTGGAAATCTACAATATAAGCGGCATCGGTGGTAAATCCATAGGCCAAGCCTACAATGTTGAATATACGCAAGTGGGGGAGTATAGTTGCTTGTGGGTCTCGCCCATAGAAAAGATACTTTTTATAGGCATCAAAATAGCCTGCTTGAGGCTGGTATCTGCTATAAATACCTTCGCGTGGATAAGCGCCCATCGCTCTTTGTATGAAGCGTCTGTCATCTTCTGTTAGTTGAAATCTTTTCTCTGCGGTGACTGCCTCGGGCAAAACAAGAGAGATAAGCACTTGGTGTAAATCGCGAAGTGATAGATAGTTGCCCTGAGTCATATCCATGGGAGCATTGTAAAATCGCTTGGCATCGTCGAGGTAATATTTCCCTAATTTGACAGAGGGTACAGGAGGAGGCAAATAGCTATCGAAATACGCTTCAGGCTGGTAGTATATCTGCTTGCATTGCTCATCATAAAAAGCTACTGCGTTGGTAAAGCGATTTTGTAAATCGCTGGCACAAGTAGAGAAAAATCGCTTTACAATACGTATTTTGTCATAGCCTTTTTGTGCCAAACTTTTGTGTAAATAGTCCTGCCCAAGAAATTCATAAAGCCTATTATATGCCTGATTATCACTTACTAAGAGCATTTGCTCGGCGTACTTGGCAATGCTTGGCGGGTTTTTATCGGTAGGAATATTGCCCGGGACGGCTTCGTAGCAGTATTTTCCTGCAAGAGTGCCCATACGGTTGTATTTTGAAAGCCCAGAAAGGTTGATACTATTAACTTTTTCAAGACTCTGGGCAATCACGGGAAGCTTGACCGCACTGGCCGGATAGATATAAGAATTTTCGGAAAGATTAAAAGTGTGATGTTCGAGTCGCGGTATGGGGTTGAGTGAATCTCTGAATATTTGGGTATAGATAATCTGTATATTGTACTTCTGATAATCGCGCAATACCCAGTGGTACTTGTGCATTTCTAAAAAGAGAAGCTCTTGTAGAAGTTGTGAGGAAGGAGCGTTTTGCTTGCTTTGGCTCTGAGAAAACGATGGAAGCAGAATATAAAGAAAAAAGCTGCTTGCAAAAATAATTTTTTTTAAAGGCATCCGGTCAGTTTTTTGGTTCTGTGCGCACAGCACTCATTTGTCAAACATTATAACGAATATAGCATTTTTCTGTATTTTTTCATCATTTTGGAAATATACTGTAAAGCACTACTTGGTATAACGAAAGCTTTGTAAAATATCTTATTAGCCTTAGGAAATATTTCGGTCTCCTCTCAATCAAAAATCCTTTCCGATTTATCAATCAGAAAGGATTTTTGTAAATCACCATATCTTATTTAACATAATATTTATTATTTGCTTATCGCTTTTTTCTTACCGCCAGCATCAGATTGGAAGTACCTTCGCGATACTGATAGCCAATACCAAAGGGAAGGGGCTTGGGACTGTAGTCTTTGTCTTTTCCTTGATAGAGGTTATGCAAATCTTTCTGATAATAGTTTTTGAATAAATCAATAGGACGACTATAAGCACCATAAAGTTGAATATCCCAATCTTCTTTGGAGAAATTTTTCAGAGGCATTCCAGAGTCATCTTGCAAATAATATTGCGTATGTTGCAGTACTATATTGCGAATATTCGCAAAGTATTCTTTGTACATCAAGTAAGAAGCAGACTTGATATATACACTTTTGGGGCGTAGGTTGTTGAGAAAAGCTGTAAAGTCAGGACGTTTCTGCAAGCCGGCATTGGAGAGGTCGGCAGAGAAGTAGTAGAGTGTTCTTATCTTTTCTTCGCCCTTCCTTCTAAGAGTAAGCTTCGTTCCATAAATAGTCGTGTCTTTTCCGACAGGTTTTTGATAGGCTTCTTCCCCAATGAGTTTTCCTTCGGCACTTACCGCTACGCGCTCATAATAAAGCACCTCATTGTCGAATCGCTTCATAAATACCATCAAGAGGGGCAGCGTGCCGTCTAAGTGTTTGTTTACTTTTCCTGTCAAATCCACTTCCATACTTTTGGTTCTGAAAAAGCTCAAGCTCAAAAGATAGTGCATGGCACGTTCAATACTATTGAGATAGGACCCCAAGGCAGTCTTTTGTATTTGCTCCATATTGGGCAATGAACCAATGGGCTCCAAACCGATGAGAAGGTATTGGTCGGCATCAGGAAAGAAGAGGTCGGCGTGAATGAAATCTGCTCCACTAAAAGGATAGAAAAGCAATCCTCCTGCTGCATTGGGAGCAGCCAATTCTTGCTTTGCCCAATTGCGCATTGTTTCAAATTTGGCTTTTTTGTTTTTACTCCACAATTGTTCTGCTTTTGCTTGGTAACTTTTCCAAGCGTTGTTTTCTTGATATCCTTGATAAGCGTTTGTCTCAGTTTGTGGCTGGCCGGCAAGGAAATTGGCAAGAGGGTCTAAATCTTTATTAACACGCTTTTCTAATACAAAGAAAGGAGCTTCCTTGGGTTTTTCTTCAAGCTTTTCTTGCCGAAGGCTATCTTCAGCATTGCTCGTCTTTTCATTTTTACTTTCATCTTTTTCGCCACAGGAAAACACAGCCCAGCTGGCAGCAAGCACAAGTGCCACAAAAGAAAATCGAGAAAATATCATATACAAAAATTTTAAAATGAATATCTAAAAAGGTGAAATATTGAAAAGACTACTTCCTTTGCTGTTCCAATTTCTGGTTAATAAAATATACAAGCAAACCTAAAAGCACCAAGGCCAAGGCAATCAGCGATTCCTTTGTACGCTCTGTCAGCAAAAAGTACATCGTCCAGCCGGTAGCTAAAAGGAAGATAGCCGGACTGAGAGGATACGCCCAAGCAGCGTAAATTCGCTCACGTTTAGGCTCTCTGATTCTCATAATAAATACACCCAATACCGTAGAAAATGTAAAAAGGTCTAAGATGAATGCAATGGCATACAATACTGCGTCAAAAGAAGTTGTCAATATCAACGTAATAGAGATGGTAGATTGTAACACAATCGCATATACGGGCAAACCATTCACGCTCTTTTTGGCCAATTTTCCTAATAAAGGAATATCTTCGCCCATTACTTGTGTAACACGCGGCCCTGCAAAAACCATCGAACTGATGGAAGAAACCAAAAGCAAGGCAATCAAAGCACCCAT
>DAIQNQ010000110.1:0-10227 GCA_036788275.1 Thermonemataceae bacterium | reverse complement strand
TTTATAGAATAGATGCCTACAAAAAATATCACCGACATCAACGACTCCGACCAACACCTACAGCTACGCCTTTCTCTTCTCGAAAATCGCTTTGCATAGCCCTTCATTCAAAAATATCTTCTAAATTTGTAGATGTTTTGTTTCCCTAAGCCTCATCTACTATGAATATACTTGTTTTGGGAAGCGGCGGCAGAGAGCATGCCCTCGCTTGGAAAATCGCCCAAAGCTCCCTTTGCAGCCAAATCTTTGTAGCACCCGGCAATGCCGGCACCGCTGCCATTGCACAGAATGTGGCCATACAACCTACCGATTTCCCGGCCATCGCTGCCTTTTGCAAGGCCGAGGCCATTGCCCTGCTCATAGTAGGCCCCGAAGAACCCTTGGTAAAAGGAATTTATGATTATTTCCAAGCCGACAGCAGCTTGCAGCACATTGCCCTTATCGCTCCCAGCCAAGCAGGTGCGCAGCTCGAAGGCAGCAAGGACTTCGCCAAGCGCTTTATGCAGCAGCAGGGCATTCCTACGGCGGCCTATCGCAGTTTTCAGGCGGGCGACATCGCCGAGGCCAAAAGCTATGTACGCAGTCAGCAGCTTCCCATCGTGCTCAAAGCCGATGGCTTGGCCGCAGGCAAGGGCGTACTCATCTGCCAAAGCTACGAAGAAGCCGAGCAAAGCTTAGACGAAATGCTGCTTGAAGAAAAGTTCGGCGCAGCCAGCAAAACCGTGGTGGTAGAGGCTTTTTTGCAAGGCATAGAGCTTTCGGTATTTGTGCTTACCGACGGACGCAACTATGTGTTGTTGCCCGAAGCCAAAGATTATAAGCGCATCGGCGAGCAAGACACTGGCCTCAATACAGGCGGTATGGGCGCGGTGTCGCCAGTACCTTTTGCCGACGAAGTGTTTTTGGAAAAAGTAAAAGAACGCATCATCGTACCCACTATTCGCGGCTTGCAAGAGGCTAATATCGCTTATACAGGCTTTATCTTCATTGGTTTGATGAACGTGCAAGGAGAGCCTTATGTAATAGAATACAATGTGCGCTTGGGCGACCCCGAAACAGAAGTGGTGCTGCCACGCATCGCCTCCGACCTTGTAGAGCTTTTGCAGGCAGCTGCACAAGGCCAATTGGCCACTGCCGAGATGCGCATCTCTCCCCAATACGCTACTACCGTGATGCTCGTATCGGGCGGCTACCCGGAGCATTACGAAAAGCACAAAGTAATGCAAGGCTTAGAGGCAGCAGCCCAAGAGAGTCTGCTCTTTCACGCAGGCACTACCCTGGAAGCAGGGCAAGTGCTTACCAACGGCGGGCGGGTGCTGGCTTGCACGGCCTTGGCCGACAGCCTTGAGGAAGCCCTGCTAAAATCTAAGAAAGCTGCCAACTTGGTAAGCTTTGAAAAAAAATATTTCAGGAGCGATATTGGCAATGATTTGCTGAGTATCGTATCTTCGTCTTTATGATGGAAGGTGCTGCCCCAGGGCGGCACAAAGTAAAAAAGGTATCACTTATTTAAAATGATATAAAAATATGGCTTGTACGAGTTGTGCCAGCGGAGGCTGTGCTACCGATACTACCAATGCCACAGGAGGTTGTGGAGGCGGTTGCAGCACAGGTGGCTGTAACAAAATGAATAGCTACGATTGGTTGAGTAATATGGAAATTCCTGCCGACCAACGCTTCGATATAGTAGAGGTACGTTTTAAGAACGGACGCAAAGAGTTTTTCAGAAACATCCACCGCTTGGAGCTTTTTCAAGGCACACCCATTGTGGTAGATGCCGGTGCCGGCTATCATTTGGGCACGGTAGCCCTGCAAGGAGAGCTGGTGCGCCTGCAAATGCTCAAAAAAAATATCAAAGAAGACGATGAAGAAATTCGGGTGATCTATCGTGTGGCCACCGAAAAAGACTTGGAAAAGTACAAAGAGGTAAAAGCCCGCGAAATGCCCACGATGTTTCGTGCGCGGCAGATTATCCAAGACCTCAAGCTGGATATGAAGCTCTCGGATGTGGAGTACCAAAGCGATAATACCAAGGCTACGTTTTATTTTTCTGCCGAAACCAGAGTGGATTTCCGCGAGCTTATCAAGCTGCTGGCCGGAGAGTTTAAGATTCGGGTAGAGATGCGCCAAATCAGCCTGCGTCAAGAGGCCGGGCGCTTGGGGGGTATCGGGGTGTGCGGGCGTGAGCTATGCTGCTCTACTTGGCTGTCGGACTTCAAAAATGTGGCTACTTCGGCTGCCCGCTATCAAAACCTCTCGCTCAATCCTACCAAGCTCTCAGGCCAATGCGGCAGGCTCAAATGCTGCCTCAACTACGAGCTGGACACCTACAAAGAAGCTCTGCGCCATATTCCGAATATCGAAAAGCCCCTACTCACACGCCACGGGCAGGCCTACTTGCGCAAAACCGACATTTTTAAGAAAATCATGTGGTTTGGCTACGACTCCGAAAACAACTGGTATCCGCTTACCATCGAACAAGTCAAGGTGGTCTTGGAGATGAATACCAAAGGAGAAGTGCCTGAGTCGCTTTCGCTTTTTGAAACCAAACCTAAACAGCCGATAGAAAAATCCATTGACATGGAAGATGACCTCGGCGAGCTGCGAGAACAGCGCAAGGCCAAAAGAGAAGAAGAAGCCAAGCGCAAGAAGAAAAAGAAAAAGAAACCAAAAGATAAAGAGGCTGCCCGCTCGCGCGAAAATGTAGTGCCCAAGGCCACTGGCGGGGAAGACAAAGGAACTCCAAAAGTACCCAATAAAACAGGCGAAGGACGCGCCAAAAAGCGCCCCTTCCGCAAACCTAATCGAAACAAACCTTCATAAAAGCAGGCAGGCCTAAATGCCTGCTTGCCAAACCGACGACTATGAGATACTTGCTGCTATTGAGCGTCTTTGCTTGGAGCCTGAGCGCTTGTGACCCACAACGCGTATTTGAGAAAAACTACGACCTCAAAGAAGCCAAGTGGTATGCTGATTCCACGCTGAATTTCCGCTTTGAGATTGCCGATACCGCCCAGCGTTACCATCTCTACTACAATATTCGCAACAGCCTTGCCTACCCTTACTATAACCTCTATGTGGTGTACAGCATCGAAGATGCCGAAGGCCAAAGTATAGACGAGCAGATGCACAATATCACGCTGATGCACGACAAAACCGGAGAGCCTTTTGGAAGCGGCTTAGGCGATATTTATGAGCATCAGCTCATTGCCTTGCCGGAGTATCATTTTAAGAAGAAGGGTACTTACACCGTCAAGCTGAAGCATTACATGCGCCAGAATCCTTTGCCGCATTTGCTCACGATAGGGCTGCGTATAGAACAAGTAAAGCCTCAATCGTAAACAAAAAAGGTATTTTTTGAGTATTACTGACAAAACTATTGCTTTGGCAAGGGCTGATGTAAAATAGCTGACAATCTGACACAAGTAAAGCTTTTATCTTCAAACCGCCCTTATCAGTTTTTAGAGCCTTTTTATCAATAAAAGCTATCCGATAAAGCTGCGAAATCTTGTCGATTTCCGTAAATTTGCAGGGGCGGAAAAAGTCGTACATTATTTGTGAAGTTACCGCCAAAATATATATCTTGTTGATGTTTTAAAACCTTCTTCCGCCGCAACTCCCGGCTGTTTGTCTATGGAAAATACGCCCGATACATATACCGAAAAAGAAAAATACAAGATTTTTAATGAGGAGTTTATGCCTCATATAGATTCGATGTACAATTTTGCTTTTCGCCTTACCGTAGATGAAGACGATGCCAAAGACCTTGTGCAAGATACTTATCTCAAGGCCTTCCGCTTCATAAATTCTTTTCAGAAAGGAACTAACGCCAAAGCGTGGCTGTTTAGAATCTTGAAAAACAGTTTTATTAACGACTTTCGGAAGAAGAGCAAAGAGCCTTCAAAGGTAGATTATAATGAAGTAGAGTCTTTCTACAACTCCGAAGACAGTGAAATAGACCAAAGCACTACCACTACCAACGACTTAAGAGCCGAATCTGTACAAGATTTAATCGGAGATGAAGTAGCCAATGCCTTAAACTCTTTGGCTGTGGACTTCAGAATCGTCATTATTCTTTGTGATATTGAAGGTTTTACTTATGAGGAAATGGCCAAGATACTCGATATCCCCATTGGTACGGTGCGCTCTCGCTTACATCGAGCCCGCAATCTCCTCAAAGACAAGCTTCAACAATACGCTAAGAAAATGGGCTATATCAGGCAGAAATCAAACTCCTAAACCTATATGGAAGAAAATTTACAGGAACATAAGGCCGAGCCTTGCAGCGATAAATGCAAGGAATGTAAGGATTTTAAGCTCGAAACCCTCTACTCCGTGTTGGACGGCGAGGCCAGCGTAGAAACCACCGAGCAGCTGCGCGCCCACATTGCCAAATGCTACCCCTGCCTCCAACACTACGATTTGGAAGTAGCCATCAGGCAGATTCTCCAAGAAAAAATAGAGAAAAAGTGCGTTCCTGACGACGTAATCCAAGAAATAAAAAACAAAATAGGAACTTTGGTTTAAGAGACAGCCGCCCCAGAAATTTGAAAGTTGGTGCTTTCGCACTATCTTTGGCCTTTCTTTTTCCAAAAGCCCTTATTCGATGAATCCAGCACAAAAGCTCATTATCTTTTCTGCCCCCTCCGGCGCAGGCAAAACCACTATCGTCAAACATCTGCTTGCCAAATATCCCGAAGCTTTGGGCTTCTCTATTTCTGCTTGCACACGCGACAAGCGCGGGCGTACCGAGGTACACGGCAAAGACTACTACTTTATGTCGAAGGAGGAGTTTGAAGAGAAAATCCGACAAGAAGAGTTTGTAGAGTGGGAGCAGGTGTATTCGGGAGCTTACTATGGTACACTCAAATCGGAGGTACAGAGGGTGTGGGCAGAGCAAAAAGCCGTTATTTTTGATGTGGACGTGCAGGGTGGGCTGAAGCTCAAAGAATATTATGGAGACAGGGCGCTGGCCGTATTCGTAAAAGTAGCCTCTATTGATGTACTCAAAGAGCGCCTCCAAGAGCGCAATACCGAGTCGGATGCCAAAATAGATACCCGTTTGGCCAAGGCCTCCTATGAAATGTCTTTTGAAAGCCAATTTGATGTGGTGCTCCTCAACGAAGATTTAGAAAAAACCCTGTTGGAGGCCGAGAAAATGACAGAAAAATTTTTGGCCTAAAATAAAAAAGCAGAGGCGAAAGGGAGAGTCGTTTCCCTTGCGCCTCTGCTTTTTACATAAATGATGGCAAGCCTATTTACTTGGCCAGCTTTTTCCACTGTGCCATATTCTCCTCGTTCATTTTTACATAAGGCTCATATTTGGCATCTTTGGCCAACTTGAGCGACTTTTCGGCAGCGGCCAAAGCCTCTTTGTATTGCTTATTTGCGGCGTGCGCTCTGGAAAGTGTATAAACATTCCAAAACACCTCGCGCATCGCTACCGACTTCTGGGCGTATTCCAATGCCTTGGCAGGCTCTTGGTTGGCATCGAGGAGGTAAGAAGCAGAAGTATTATATACACGGAAGCCGCGGTCAAGCTCGGCGATGGCTTTTTCGATATTGCCCATTGCCTTTTTCGTTACATCTGTTTCGATGGGAATGCTCAAGCGCATTTTTTCCCACATCAATACAAGCTCGCCACCGCTAAGTTGGAGTTGGTCGAAGGCAATCAAGAAAGACTCTACGTGGGGATTGTTGAAGGTGGGTTTCAGGCTTACACGCAGCACATCTTCTTCTTGCTTGTAGCCATCGGCACCCCAGAGGGTCAGATTTTTGTTGAAAATCACCGTCCATTCATTTTCGGTAGGAATACAAAAAAGTGCGTATTCGCCTTTGGGTAATTTTTGGCCTTTGATGCTCACCTCTTCGCTAAAAGAAACAAGTGTAGAAGCATTGGCACCGGTGCGCCATACTTGGTTGTAAGGCACCAAATCGCCCCACACCTTGCGTCCTTTGATACTTGGGCGCGCATACTTTACTACCACATCGGTAAGGCCGATGCGCTGCTCCACTTTGGCAGCAGGGCTGGGTTGGGGCAGGTCTTGGGCGAAAAGCAAGCCACCGCACAATACACTCAGAAAAATCGAAAAGATACTTTTCAGATACATAAGTTTTGACATTATTTGATTGTAAAAATATTTAACAAGATAATTCAAAAACGTATTCGGGAGATTTTTGTTATTTTTGATATACAAAAAGCCTCTATCCATCATACGCCTTATGCACCAAATAGAACCCTTCTACCGCTGGCTTTCTTACTACGACTCTTCCTTAGATGAGCAGTCGCCTTTCTACGAAAAAGAGTACAACTATGACCTCTACGAAAATACCATCTATGGCTATTTTATAGACCCCGCTTGGGACTATATCGGCTCCGAAACGCTCTATATCAAGGTGCTTTATGCTGATTATGAACAACAATACGTAATCATAGAGCTGATAGGCGAGTGGAACGATACGATTTATAATGATATTATGACCTTCAAAAACAATATCATCAATCATTTTTTACGCAAAGGTATTAACCAATTCATTTTAATAGGAGAAAATGTACTCAATTTTCATGGCTCCGACGACTGCTACTACGAAGAGTGGTTTGAAGACGTGGAGCATGGCTGGATTGCGGCCATCAACTTTCGCGATTTTGTATGTGAGGAGTGGAGCAAGTACCATCTCGACCATTATATCAACTTTGGTGGCAGCCTCAACATTCCCCAATGGCGTACCTTTACGCCCCTCAAACTTTACCAAGAAGTAAGCGCCACCATTATGAAGCGCATCAGCCTCTCTTAGGAAGTCTGTCAAAAAGCCAACTCTGAGCAGAATTTTCCTTAATATTGTGCATCATTTTTTTGTATGCATAATGAAAGCAATTCTCCTCAACGGCCACCAGCTTTCGATAGAAGAAGTGGTGGCAGTAGCCTTAGAAAACCGTATTGTGCAAATCTCAGAAGAAGCCTTGCAGCAAGTGCAGGCCAGCCGTACGTACATCGAACAACAAATTCAAGCCAAAAATATCATCTATGGCGTAAGCACGGGCTTCGGCTCCAATGCTTCTAAAGTGATAGAAGACTATGACGTGGCGCGCCAGCTCCAAAAAAATCTCATTATCTCACATGCATGTGGGGTAGGAGAGGCCTTGCCCGAAAAGGTAGTACGCGCCATGATGCTCATTCGCCTCAATACCCTGCTGGCAGGCTACTCCGGCGCACGTATCGAAACAGTAAGGTTGCTCGAAGCCCTGCTGAACAAGCAAATACACCCCTACATTCCGGCGCAAGGCTCGGTAGGAGCGAGCGGCGATTTGTGTCCTTTGGCGCACATGGCTTTGGCGCTTATTGGCAAAGGGAAAGTAGTTTATCGAGGCCAGTATGTACCCGCCGAAGAAGCCCTTCAAAAAGAAAATCTCTCGGCTATCGAACTCCAACACAAAGAAGGCATTGCCCTGCTCAACGGCACTACCTTGATGGCCGCCTTGGCCGCCTTGGCGCTCAAAGAAGCCGAGCAAGTACTGCGCTTGGGTGTGCGGGCTTCTACCTTGGCTTTCGAGGCCTTGGCCGCTCGCAAGCAGGCCTTCGATGAGCGCGTGCACCAAGTGCGTCGCCACGAAGGGCAACAACAAATTGCCGAATGGATACGCCAAGACAGTCAAGGGAGCAACTTGTTGGGAATCAGCCCTGCCGATATTCTAAAGGCCATTCCGCAGGAAGTATATGCTTCCGCACCGGCGCATTTGCAAGAGCAAATACAGCGTATCTGCCAAGGTGTGCCCAAGAAGTTTTCGGCAGAATTGTACCGCTATTTGCCTTGGGAAGGTGAAAAAGCCCCTTGGCAAACTTGGGAAAGCATATTTCGCTTTGCTGACAAGAAAATCACCCCACAAGATGCTTACTCCGTAAGATGCACGCCGCAGGTGTTGGGTGCCAGCTTAGAAGCACTTCGCCATATCAGAAAAGTAGTAGAAAATGAACTCAATGCCGTGGTGGACAATCCCCTGATTTTTGTGGAGGACGATGCGGTACTTTCTGCCGGCAACTTCCACGGCCAACCGCTTGCGCTGGTGCTCGACTACCTGAAGCTCGCCGTAGCCGAAATGGGCAATCTCTGGGAAAGGCAAATCAACAAGCTGGTGGATGAGCATCACAACGACCTCTTGCCTGCCTTCTTGACTGCCGACAGCAGCGGCCTGCACTCCGGTTTGATGATTGCCCAATATGTAGCGGCAAGCTTGGTATCAGAAAACAAAGTATTGGTACATCCGGCTTCTGCCGACTCTATTCCCACCTCTGCCAACCAAGAAGACCACGTAAGCATGGGCAGTATCGCCGGACGGCAGGCGCTGGAGGTGCTCGGCAATGTAAAGAAAGTACTTGCTATTTTATTGCTCACGGCTGCTCAGGCTCTTGAAATTAGGGTACTGCAACTCCAAAAAATTAATTTTGAGGAACACTTAGGAAGTGGCTCAGCTGCCTTGTTGGCACAAATACGAAAGGTTGTAGCACACCTCTCTGAAGACCGCCTTTTGCAAGAAGATATACGGAAACTATTGGAGTATATGGAAGATTTTTATGAACAAAATTGAAAAAATTGCTGCCAACCGGAGAAAAATTTATAATTTAGACAATATTTTTTTATAAATAAAAAGTTCTAACTATTCATTTGATTTATGAAAAAAATCCTACTCCTTGTGCTACTTTGTTGGGCGATAGCTCCCCTAAAGGCACAAAACACACTGTGGCAGGAAGTGCCTGAGCAGCAGCTTATGGCCAGGAATATTACCAAAACGCGCTGGATTGTTCCTCAGAAATACCGTACCCTGCAGTTAGATGTACCTGCCTTGCGCACCCGCCTGCGCCAAGCCCCAATGGAAAACCTCAGCCAAGGGCAAAGAGCCGATAACTCCTCGCTGATGATAGAAATTCCTATGCCCGATGGGCGCTCGCAGGGTTTTCAGGTAGTAGAATCACCCATTATGGAGCCTGCTTTGGCAG
Organism: Thermonemataceae bacterium; assembly: GCA_036788275.1. Classification (GTDB taxonomy): domain Bacteria; phylum Bacteroidota; class Bacteroidia; order Cytophagales; family Thermonemataceae; genus DAIQNQ01. Next base: position 1,234 of record DAIQNQ010000110.1, on the reverse strand, counting down.
CCAAATATCCTCAAATAAAAACCTACTTAGGGCAGGCCGCCGATGGCTCAGGCAGCACAGTGCGTTTCAGCCTTACACACAAGGGCTTTCATGCGATGATTCTCTCGCCTACTGAGGGTACAACTTTTATAGACCCTTACTACCGTGGCGATGAGCAGTTTTATGTGAGCTATTTCAAAAAAGACTACAACCCTACCAATAAAGCCTTAGGCCGCTGTGAGGGAGTAATAGATACTGACCCTGAAGAGGGCAAACGCTTGTTGCAAGAATATGAAGCCGGATTGAAGAGTGGTGCTTTGGAGCGCAATCCCTCTGGGGCTACTTTGCGCACTTACCGTATTGCTATTGCTACTACCGGAGAATATACTACTTTTCATAGCAGTCCTGACCCTGCCAATGTAGCCGATGGCTTGGCCGCAGTGGTGGTTTCTTTAGATCGTGTAAATGAAGTATATGAAAATGAGTTGGCGGTGCGGATGATATTGGTAGCTGATAATGACTTGCTTATTTATACAGACTCTGCCACTGATCCTTACACCAATAATAGCGGAAGTGCAATGCTGACTGAAAATCAAACCACCTTGGATGATGTGATTGGTTCAGCCAATTATGATATTGGGCATGTGTTCAGTACGGGTGGCGGTGGCGTAGCGTTTTTGCGCTCTGTGTGCTCACCTACACTTAAAGCAGGGGGCGTAACAGGGCAAAATGCTCCTATCGGCGACCCTTTCGACATAGATTACGTATGCCATGAAATAGGCCACCAGTTTGGCGGCAATCATACCCAAAATAATAACTGTCAGCGTTCTGCCGGGGCTGCTTTTGAGCCGGGAAGTGCCTCTACCATTATGGGTTATGCCGGAATATGTCCCCCCAATGTACAAAATAATAGCGACCCCTACTTCCATACACACAGCTTGCAAGAGATGTTTGCTTTTATCAGCGGTACTACCCATACTTGCGATACGGAAAGTGCTTCGGGGAATGCAGTACCTGCAATCACCAGTCCAAGCAATGGTGCTACTTGGAGTATCCCTGCCAATACGCCTTTCCGCCTTACAGGTGCGGCTAATGATGCCAATGGCGATGCCCTTACGTATTGCTGGGAGCAGTATGACCTCACGACGGGCAATGGAGAACCCCTCTTCAGAAGCAGGAATCCAACTACCAGCGGCACACGCTATTTCCCTGCATTGAGCCGTGTGGCTACTGGGTCTTTTGGCTTTCCTGAAAC
>DAIQNQ010000109.1:0-10231 GCA_036788275.1 Thermonemataceae bacterium | reverse complement strand
AAAGCTACTACGGCTACGAGAGATAAGATAACTTTTTTCATTGTAAATGAGAGTTTTGGTTATTTATACATTTTTACTTGTTGTGTGAAAAACGAAGCAAATTTCACAATATTTTAAATATTTTAAAATTTTTATCAGCTTTTCAACGTGGTAATGTTTAACAAAGCTTGTGCCAAAAAATACAAGTAAGGCGAAAAAAAAGGGCAATTATTTCTAAAAAATATACAATTTACTCATTATCTTATTCTTGCGGTAGCGCCGTGCTTTTCCAAGCATCAAAGCCCCCTGCCAACTCCACTACTTTTAGACCTTTTGCCTGCATTATCTCGTGGGCTTTGGCACTACGGCCACCCGATTTACAATAGACATAGTATTGTACTTTGGGGTCGAGCTGTGCGATGCGTGTTTCAAAGTCTTGGTCGTAGAAATTGAGCAACTGGGCTTGAGGAAGATGCCCTTGGGCGTACTCTTCGGGCGTGCGCACGTCTATTACTTGTCCGGGCTGCTTTTCGAGAGCTTGGGCAAAGGCCTCGGCGGGCAGCAGGCTTTCGGCAGGGCGGCTGTCTTGGCAGGCGCTCAGCAAGGGGGTACAAAAGAGGAGAGAAAGCAAAAGTCGAAAGGTACTCATAGACTTGGTGGAGTTAAATGTTAAAGGGAAGACTTTTCTCGAAGTAAAAGCCTTCCCTTTATATATTTTTATTTATGCTTTTTTAAGCGTCAAAATCGTGATTTCGGGCAAGATACCGATACGCCCCGGATAGCCGATATAGCCGAAGCCTCGGTTTACGTACAAATACTGTCCCTCATTCTCATAGAGGTCGGCCCACTGCTTGTAGCGGTACTGCACCGGACTCCAGCGAAAATCGCCTATTTCAATCCCAAACTGCATGCCGTGGGTATGGCCGGAGAGCGTCAGGTCTATATCTTTGTACAGCGGGCGCACTTGTGCATCCCAATGGCTGGGGTCGTGCGAGAGCAGTATTTTGAAAGGGCTTTCTTTCGTACCTTCTTGGGCGGTTTGGAGATTGCCGTATTTGGGGAAGCGACCTGTACCCCAATTTTCTACACCTACGATGGAGATTTGCTCCCCTCCTACGCGAATGTCTCTGTGCTCATCGCAAAGCAGCTGCCAACCCATGAGGCGATGCGCCTCTTTTAGGTCTTGGAGATTTTGGACTTTGGCGCGGGGCGAATCCCAAAGCATATAATCGCCGTAATCGTGATTGCCGAGAACGGAATACACGCCGAGGGGCGCTTTTACTTTTTCAAAAATATTGATGTAATCTTTTACCTCGGTAGCCTCATTATTTACCAAGTCGCCCGTAAAGAAGGCAATATCGGGCTTTTCGGCCAAGAGCATTTCCACACCGCCTTGTACAGCAGTTTTGTTGAAGAAGCTCCCCGAGTGGATGTCGGAAAGTTGCGCCAAGCGAATCCCGTCAAACTCTTTGGGCAAATTGGACAGGTAAATGGTTTTGCGCCTTACTCTATAATCATGTGCACCGGAAACAATACCGAAAGTCATCATCGTGAGGGGCACAGCCCCGGCAATCAGTGCCGATTTTACGATAAAATCTGAGCGAGTGATGGTATCGGCCTCTTCTTTGGCCATCTCCGAGAGGGGGGCAGCCAAGGCTTCGGTTTCGCTGCGCTGTGGGCTGAAATACTGTGCCACCCACTTGCCCAGCCGAATGAGGTCGTCTATGATGAGAAAAAGAATGACAAAGGTCTTGGAAAAGTAGTTAATGGCCAAGAAAGTCATCAGCATCGCCCTTTTGGCACGCATGCTTTCGTTGTTCACCAGCCCTACGGCAATAAGGGCAGCAAAGCTCAAAACCGTAACACCCCAATAAATGGCATAGACCAAGCGTTTTTGGCGAAGGTTGTTGGAAGGGAGGAGCGCCTTGATGGCTTGGAAGGCGTAGAGGTCAATAAAAAATAAGATGCCGAGAACAAAAAATAGGGTTCCGAAACGAAGCATAAAACGAGAATACAATGATACAAGCACTTAACGCCCAAAGCTTGGGAATAGTTTTGGAGGCTGGAGGCTTTTTGTGTAGGGGGGAGATTAAACTCGGAAAAACGGAAATATCTCTTAAATTTGCGTTGCTGAAAAACACAGAAGGCAAAATCTTTCGCGTATGTTACTGACCAAGTTAGAGGTAAAAGGATTTAAGAGTTTTGGAGATAAAATTACCATCAATTTCGATGAGGGCGTTACGGGCATTGTAGGCCAAAACGGCTGCGGAAAGTCGAATGTTATAGATGCCATTCGCTGGGTGCTGGGCGAGCAAAGCACCAAAGCCCTGCGCTCCGACAAGATGGAAAACGTGATTTTTAATGGTACCAAAAAGCGCAAACCCCTCAATATGGCCGAGGTATCGCTCACCTTCAAAAATACCAAAAACCTGCTGGCCACCGAATACTCCGAAGTAACTATCAGCCGCCGCCTCTACCGCTCCGGCGACAGCGAGTACCTGCTCAACAATGTGCCTTGCCGCCTCAAAGACATCACCAACCTCTTTTTGGATACGGGTATCGGCTCCGACAGCTATGCCATCATCGAGCTGAAAATGGTAGATGAAATCCTCAATGATAAGGACAACTCGCGCCGTAATCTCTTTGAAGAGGCGGCGGGTATCTCAAAGTTCAAATTACGCAAAAAAGAAACCCTCAAAAAGCTGAATGATGCCGACCAAGACTTGGCGCGGGTAGAAGACCTGCTCTTTGAGATAGATAAAAACCTAAAAAGTCTTGAAAAACAGGCCAAAAAGACCGAAAAATACTATAAAACTCGCGAAGAATACAAGGCCAGCAGCATTGCTTTTGCCCAAAAAAGTGTGAGCGAGCGCCGCGAAGTGTTTACGAGCTTGGCGCAAAAGATAGACGAAGAGCAAGACAAAAAAATCAGCCTCCAGAAGCGCATCGCCGAAAAAGATGCTTTTATAGAGAAAGAAAAGACCGACTTGCTCCAAAAAGAAAAAACCTTGTCCTCGCGCCAAAAAACGCTCAACGACTTGGTAAATAAAATTCGTCAGTACGAAAGCGAAAAAAAAATCAAGAATGAGCGCCTAAAGTTTCTGGAGGACAAGCAGGCCAACCTTTTGGAGCAAATAGAGCTCGACCAACAGCGCCACGAAGAAGACAGAACCGAAATAGAAAAGCTCGAAGCTGAGCGCAACAGTGCTTTCAAAATCTTGCAAGAGGCTAAAGCCGAACTCGAAGAGCTGAAAGCCGAATACGATGCGCAAAAAGAAAAAAGCAGCGCTGTACAAGAGCAAGCTGCCGGACTGAACAGCCGCTTCAACCTGCGCCAGCAAGAGGCCTTTCAGCTCAACAAGTCGCTGGAAGTGAAGCAATCGCAAATCTCCGGCCTCAAGCAGGAGTTGGAAAAATTTGCCGTAGAGAACTTTGAGCGCAACGACAGCCTCCGCGCCTACGAAGAAAACCTCCAAGAGCTGGAAGAAAAGCGTAACGAGGCCAAAGAGGCTATGGAGCAGCTCCAATCCGAAGAAAATGACCTCCAATACCGCATCGAAGACCTCCAAGAAGAAATAGAAAATGCCAAAACACGCATCAGCGACCTCAACCGTCAGTTAGATGCCAAACAGAACGAATACCAGCTCACCAAGTCGCTGGTGGACAATCTGGAGGGTTTTCCCGATGCCATCAAGTTTCTGAAAAGCCAAAGCGAATGGCAGCAGATTCCCCTGCTCTCCGATATTCTGAGCTGCGAAGAGGCCTACCGCACCGCTATCGAGCAGTATTTGGAGCCTTACATGAACTATTACGTAGTACAAAATGCCCAAGAAGCCCTCTGGGCGATTGCCCTTTTGCAAGATGCCCAAAAAGGCAAGGCCAACTTTTTTGTACTTTCCCAATATCAAAATCCCCATACCCAAGCACCCGCTACCTTGCCGCAGGCCAAAGCCGCCTTGGATTTGGTACAATACGAGCCGCGCTATGCGCCCTTGGTAAAAGCCTTGCTGGGCGAGCTGTACATTATCGAAGAAGCGGATATTGATGCGGCTTTGGCTGCCCAAGGCACTTTCATCACCCGCAATGGTCGCCTCCTCAAGCGCCAAGGCAGCCTTTTGGGTGGCTCGGTGGGCGCTTTTGAAGGCAAGCGCATCGGGCGTGCCAAAAACTTAGAGCTGTTGGCCAAAGACATCGAAAGCCTCCAAGCCCAAGTGCAAGAAGCCCAAAGCGCCCTTTCCCACTACCAAGCCGATTTGCAAGAGCTGCGCCTCAATACCCGCAAAGAGGAAATGCGCGAAGCCCAAAGCGCTTATACGCGCCTGCAAGAGAGCTACATCTCGGTGCGCACCAAGTCGGAGCAGCTCCAAAACCTCTTAGACAACAGCCTCTCGCAAAGAGAACACCTCGAAGCACGCCTCGAAAGCCTCTCACAAGAACTGGAAACCCTAACTCCCGAAAGTGCGCGCCTACAAGAGGAAGTGGCCGATTTGCAAGAGCAAATAGAAGGCTTGCAAGATACGCTCTTGTACGAAAATGAAGCCCTTAGCCAGAAATCGGGCGCTTACAATCATCAAAATATCCGCTACCATCAGCAAGAAAACCGCCTTGCCAGCATCGAACAGGAAATCAAATTTAAAACAGATAATTGGGATGCCCTGACCTTGCGCATCGCACGCAACCAAGAGGAGCTTTCCAAAACCAAGCAGGCCATAGAGGACCTGAGCCAAACCGCCGACCTCAACGACGATGAGCTGGTGGCCATGTACGAAGAAAAAGATGCCGTAGAAAAAGCCCTTAATGAGGCCGAAAAAGAATATTATGCCGCCCGTGGCGATATAGACCAAGCTGAAAAAGAAACCCGCGAGCTGCAAAGGCTAAAAGAAATGGGCGATGCCCTTATTCAAGAGCTGAACAATAAAATCAATGAAACCAAGCTCAGCCTCAGCGCCGTGAAAGAGCGCCTTTCGGTAGAGTTTTCGGTGGACTTGGAGCAGCTCATGGAAGAAGAATATGTGGAGTCGCCGCTCTCGCTCGAAGCCTTGCAAGCCCAAGTACAAAGCCTCAAAAGCACTATTGACAATATCGGGCCTATCAACCCGATGGCCATGGAGGCTTATAATGAAATGAAACAGCGCTTCGACTTTATCAATACCCAAAAAGAAGATCTGCTGGCTGCCAAAAACTCTCTGCTCGAAACCATTCAGGAGATAGACCAAGTGGCCAAAGAAAATTTCTTAAAAACTTACGACCAAATCCGTATCAACTTCCAACAGGTGTTTCGCTCGCTCTTTACCGAAGAAGATACCTGCGACTTGATTTTGGTAAACCCCGACAATCCCCTCGAATCGCCCATAGACATCATCGCCAAGCCCAAAGGCAAGCGCCCGCTCACTATCAATCAGCTTTCGGGTGGAGAAAAAACCCTGACGGCCACTTCGCTGCTCTTTGCCATTTACCTGATTAAGCCTGCACCTTTTTGTATTTTTGATGAGGTAGATGCCCCCTTAGACGATGCCAATGTGGATAAGTTTACCAATATTATCCGTACCTTCTCCAAAGAATCGCAGTTTATCATCGTAACGCACAACAAAAGAACCATGCTGGCCACCGATATTATGTATGGCGTAACGATGTTTCCCGAAGACCCGGGCGTATCGAAGCTCGTGCCTGTGGATATGCGCGGCTTGGTAGAGGCCGAGTAGCCAAAATATACTTTTTGGGCAGCAGCAGCGTTTGGGAATTGTACACATTTTTCTGTTTTTCATTTTACTCTTATTATCAAAAATCGGCTCTTTTAGAAAAGGGTCAAAAACCACCCCCAACCCCTCCTTGTGAAGGAGGGGAGCTTACAACCAAATAGCTTCAAATTTATGTTCAAAAAAATCACTCTCTTGGGGCTTTTCTTATGCCTCACCTTGGGCTGGGCTTGGGCACAGCAGGTACTAGAATACCATGTGAACCTCAATGATCGCTCCGGCGACACCTTCAAAGTGCGCCTCAAAAATCCCAAACTCTCTGCCGACAACGAGATTTATCAGTTTGCCTCTACGGCTCCGGGCACCTACCAAGTAATGGACATGGGGCGCTTTGTGCGCAATTTTAAAGCACTCGATAAGGCAGGCAAGGAAATCGCCGTGAGCCAAATCAGCACCAACCAATTCAAAATCAGCAAGCCCAAGGCCGTACAAGAAATTGTATATGAAATTGCTGAAACTTGGGACACGCCCGTGAACGAAAACCGCATCTACCGTATGTGCGGCTCTTCTTTGGAAGACGACCACGCCCTTATCAATGGACAAACCGTGTTTGGCTTCCCCCAAGGTATGCAAAACACGCCCCTGAAAATTAAGCTCGAATATCCGCAAGAATGGCAAATAGGCACACCTCTCGAAAAAGACAAAGAGGGCTTTTATTTGGCCAAAAACTATGATTTTATCGTGGACTCACCCATTTTGTTGGGCAGACTCACCTTCGCCGATACCAAAGTAAAAGGTACAGACATTGAGCTTTTCACCTATTCTAAAACTGATAAAATCAAGTCGGCACAGCTCCTCGAAGCCATGAGCCAAATGCTCAAAGCTGCCGGAGACTTCCTCCAAGAGCTGCCCGTGAAGCGCTACACCTTTTTGTTTCATTTTGAAGACCAAAGTGCTGGCGCTTGGGAGCACTCTTACAGCTCGGAGTATATCTACCGCGAAAGCGAATGGAACGAGCGCTTGGCCAAAAGCATTACCAGCACGGCAGCACACGAGTTTTTCCATATCATCACTCCACTCAATATCCACAGCGAGATTATCGAAAACTTCAATTTCGTAACGCCTACTGCCTCCGAGCACCTTTGGCTCTATGAAGGTACTACGGAGTGGGCTTCGGATTTTATGCAATTTCGTGGAGGCATGATTACCTTAGAAGAGCTTTTCCAAGAATTGGGCACCAAGATTTTGGTGAATGAGCGTCGCTTCGACCCCAAATACAGCCTCAGCCAAATCAGCCTTACCTCTTATACCCCCGAAGGACAAAAACAATATGGCAACGTATATATGCGCGGTGCCATTGTGGCAGGCCTTTTGGACATCCGCCTGCTGGAGCTTTCCGGCGGCAAGCGCGGCCTGCGCGAGGTGGTATTGGAGCTGGCCAAGAAGTACGGCCCGAACAAATCCTTCCCTGAAAAAGAGTTTTTCGATGTTTTCACGGCCATGACTTATCCCGAAATAGGCGATTTCTTCAAGGCTTATATCCGTGGTGCAGAGCCACTGCCTTTGGCCGAATACTACGCCAAAATCGGTATTTTGTACAGCCCTTCCGAAAACAACCAGCTTCCGGTATTTCAGCTCAATCCCGAAGCCACCGCCACCCAAAAAGCACTGCGCGAGGCTTGGATGAAAAATTTATAAAATTTGAGGAGAATATTTAAAGAAGGCTTCGTGTAGAACGAGGCCTTTTTTTTGGTTTGAAAGAATTTGCTCTACAAGAAAGCGCCGACTTTACAAGCCCCAAAAATAAGCAAAGCCAAGGTGATGGGGTGCTTTCCGCCATCGCGGGTTTTATTACAGATATAAATCGGCTTGCATCTACAAATGCTATCGCCTCATTCCCAAACTATAAAATCAAGAGCTACTTTTTTACAGTTTGGGAATATCAAATATTTCTTTATCAAATACCTCTTTTTCAAAAGAAGTGAGGTAATATTTGCTCCAAAAACCTTGCTCATCAACAAACGCTACTTTTACCAATAATCCTCTTAATTCTTCAATCTTGGATAAGTCTAATTCACCAGTAAGTGTAAAAGCAGGAAGCAAAACAGGAGCATCTTTCCAAACCCAACAACTAACCTCCATTTTAGGTAAAACAACCTTGTATTGATGACATTCATAGCCATTTGTTGTATCAAGCTTTATAAAGACTACTTCAGGTTTGATCCTGTTTGAAGAACTTAATTTACTAATACGATTCGTCGTTCGTGGACTTTCTATGTATGCTATGTTTTTTTTGAGATCATATATATGAAGATTATTCTCTCCAGAGTCTCTTTGCCATAACTCAACAGCTTTATCCTTTATAATCTTATAAACTAAATTAGTGGGATAATTGAACCGCACCTCTATTCTACCGTCATTGTGAAACAAAGTATCTAAATGCTCACCCTTGTAAGTAAGCTGATAGCCATTTTGAGCTTTAATCTGTGAAGAAATGCTCAAAATGGCTATAAATAAGAGAAATATTTTTTTTATCATCAATTACAACCGTTAGGGTCTGAAACTAATGTAACCCCTGAACCAATGTATTCTTGAGTACCATCATCATGAAAGATAAACTTATCATAATCATACCTCTCATAACAATAATTACCTAATCTCACGTGAGTTCTACCTGTTAATACCCAAGCCTCCCCATTAACAGGATCACCACCTCTCCTCATTATTTGCTCTAGTCTTTCTTGCGTCAGAAACTTAGCAACCTTATTAAAATCTTGTTCATTATCAAAAACTTGCAAATCAATGTCATCACTCAATCCAAGCTGTTCTCTAAAATCTGGTTTAAGCTCTTCTCTTTGAGAACAAGCGTAAAACAGATTACAACAAATAATGCCTAACACCGCAATAAAAGGTAACTTCAAATATTTTTTCATACGATTAAGAAATTAGAGGGTTTAAGAAATACAGAAACTCACTGTGAGATTCTTAATCGCAAAGGAAGCAAATAAGCAAATAAGCAAATAAGCAGCAAGTTTTTCGTGTTAATAAATTGTTAATCATACAAAAACAGCATCTTCTTTTTTCCCTATATTTATCACTATGAAAATTCTCTCTGCTGCCCAGATACGTGCGCTCGATGCCCATACCATTGCCCAAGCGCCCATTGCTTCCCTCAATTTGATGGAGCGTGCCGCCCAAGCCTGTGTGGATTGGATAGTGCCTCGCTTTGCAGCCAAGCCCCAAGCTTATATTTTTTGTGGGATGGGCAACAATGGCGGCGACGGTTTGGCCATTGCCCGCCTCCTGCACGCGCAGCATTGGCAGGTGCAAGTGTATATTGCCAAGCACCGGAGCAGTGGCTCTCCCGATTTCGAGGCCAATTTGGCACGCTTGCCCGTGTCCGCTCAGTGGCTCGAAGAGGAAACGATTTTGCCTACATTGCCCCAAGAGGGTATTTTGATAGATGCGCTGCTGGGCGCAGGCTTGCAGCAAGAGGTAGCGGGCTTTCTCAAAAACTTGCTTGTGCACCTCAACCAAAGCACAGTGCCCAAAATAGCCATAGACCTGCCCTCCGGCCTTGCTTCGGAGCCACAGCAGCGCATCCAAACAGCCCTCCAAGCCACCCATACGCTCTGTTTTCAACTGCCCAAATTGGCCTTTTTCTTTTCTGAAAATGAAGATTTTGTGGGTGAATGGCACTTGCTCGACATCGGGCTGTCTGCCGACTTTATTACCGCTGCCGAAAGCACCTATCATTTCAACAGCGCTGCCGATATGCAAGCCTTGTACCGCCCTCGCAAGGCTTTTGCCCACAAGGGCAGCTTCGGCCATGCCTTGCTCATTGCGGGCAGTACCGGAAAAATGGGCGCTGCCCTGCTCAATGCCAAAGCTTGCTTGCGCGCCGGAGCAGGTTTGGCTACGCTGCACATTCCCCAAAGCGGGCTTGCCATTGCCCAAACAGCGCTTTGGGAGGCGATGGTAAGCCTCGACCCACACCCCGCCTATTGGACAGAAGTGCCGGAGCTAAGCCCTTACAAAAGCATTGCCGTGGGTTCGGGCATTGGGCAAGAGGCTGCCTCGGCACAGGCCTTGCGCAACTTGCTCCAGAACAGCTCTGTACCTTTGGTACTCGATGCCGATGCGCTGAATATCTTGGCAGCTCATCCAGACTATTGGGCGCTGCTGCCCGCAGGAAGCATCCTTACGCCCCACCTCAAAGAGTTGGAACGCCTTGTAGGTACAAGCGCACACAGCCCGGAGCGTCTGCAAAAAGCCTTGCAGCGAACGGCTGCACACGGCGTGTATATCATTGTAAAAGGACGCTATTCTGCCTTGTGCAGCCCGGAAGGCAAGGTCTATTTCAATAGCACAGGCAATGCCGGTATGGCTACTGCCGGAAGTGGCGATGTACTCACGGGGATTTTGGCAGCGCTGTTGGCGCAGGGCTATACCTCGCAAGAGGCAGCTTTATTGGGTATGTATTTGCACGGCTTGGCAGGTGATATTGCCTTGGAGCGGCAAGGCAGTATGGAGGGCATTATCGCAAGCGACCTCAT
>DAIQNQ010000108.1:9063-10310 GCA_036788275.1 Thermonemataceae bacterium | reverse complement strand
CTCCTCACCATTATCAATGATATTTTAGACCTCTCGAAGATGGAGGCCGGCAAGCTGAGTTTGGAAGAAAAGGAGTTTGACCTCCTGCAACTTCTGGAAGACCTAAAACGCACTTTCCAGTTTACCGCCGACGAGAAGCGTTTAGACTTTCAGCTGGTATTGGCGCAGCAAGTGCCCCAAAAAGTAAAGGGCGACCGTGTGCGGCTCAACCAAATTTTGATTAACCTTTTGGGCAATGCTTTTAAGTTTACGCAGCAAGGCTTTGTAAAACTTACGGTCAATGTATTGGAAAATCAAGCGGAAGGCCATCATCTATCTTTTGTGGTACAAGATACAGGCATTGGCATTCCGGAGAGCCAGATAGCTTCTATCTTTGAGATGTTTACACAAGCCCGCAACAACCAAAGCAAAACACAAGGCACCGGCCTTGGTCTGGCTATCACCAAGCAGTTGGTAGATATGCAGCAAGGGCAGCTCCACGTGCAAAGCCGCCTCAATGAGGGCAGCTCTTTTGAAGTGCAGCTCCGCTATCGCGCAGTCAAAGAAACGCTTCCGAGCTTGCCGCTCACAGCCGCTCCTGCCATGTCTCTGGAAGGGCTGAAAGTATTGCTTGCCGAAGACAACATGCTGAATCAGTTTGTAGCCAAGCAAATTCTTGAAGAATGGAAAATCTCTGTAAGCTTTGCCAGTACAGGTATCGAAGTGCTCGAAAGACTTCAAACAGAAAGTTTCGATCTTGTTTTGATGGATTTGCAAATGCCCGCCATGGATGGCTTCGAGGCTACCACCTATATCCGAAAGCAGCTGCCCGCCCCCCAGTGCTATACGCCCATCATCGGCTTGAGTGCCGATGCCTTTCCCGAAACAGCCCGCGAGGCAATTCGATTGGGTATGGACGACTTCATCAGCAAACCTTTTCAGAAAGACCAGCTCTATGCAAGTATCTGCACGATACTCAGCAAAAACAAAGAACAAGCGGCTTCTATACAAGAAGACAACACCTTGGAAGACAGGATAGACCTGCTCGCGCTACAAAGCCTCTTGAACAATGACCAGAAAGCGCTTTTGCACGTGTTCAAACTCTTTACGCAAGATTTGGCCTTGGAACTGGCTTTATTGTCGGGCTACTTCGAGCAAGGCAACTATGTAGAACTGGCGCGCGTGGCACATAAATTAAAATCGGCCTTCTTTATGATTGGTGCTAAAAAAACCTCTGCATTGCTTTTGGAAGCCGAAAAAATATGCAA
>DAIQNQ010000108.1:3967-8963 GCA_036788275.1 Thermonemataceae bacterium | reverse complement strand
TTGCAAGATATTCCCAAAGAGGCGCTTGTGGCTGTACACGATGGCGTGCGGCCTTTTGTGGCCATTAGCACCATTGCCGAGAGCTTCCGAACAGCCGCGGCCAAGGGTTCGGCTATCGCCTCGGTAGCGCTCAAAGACTCGATACGATGGGCAAAAAACGGTCAAAACAAAGCCCTCGACCGCAACGACTACCGCCTTATCCAAACGCCACAGACTTTTCGCGCAGCGCTCCTGCATCGGGCTTATGAACAGGAAGAACAAAGCTTTTTTACTGATGATGCCAGCGTAGTAGAGGCATTGGGCGAGGAGATCTATTTGATAGAGGGCAGTTATGAAAATATTAAAATCACTACTCCCGAAGATTTGCTGGTTGCGGAGGCCTTCCTCTCAGGCTTGAAGTAATTTTGAGGATTTTTTATTGGAGGAATGCCAAAGCAATGTGCCGAGACTCCTATCCCTAAAAAGCAAACAGCCCGCGTGGGCGGGCTGCTGATTTAGAGATTAATACTCGTCTTCGTTGAAGAAAAAATCTTCTTTGGTTGGGTAATCCGGCCATATCTCTTCGATATTCTCGTAAGGCTGACCATCATCTTCCAACTCTTGTAGATTTTCTACTACTTCTGTGGGAGCACCAGAGCGAATAGCGTAGTCTATCAACTCTTCTTTGGTAGCTGGCCAAGGAGCATCTTCCAAATAAGATGCAAGTTCAAGAGTCCAATACATAATACCTTTCTTTTTTGAGTGAGCATTTATTGTGTTTACAAATAAAAAGACAAGTAAAAGGTTCAAAAATTATACAATTTTTTAACGTATCTGTCGCTGCGCTGCCTAAAAACTTCTCAGTTTCTCTTCAAACTCTTGCAACATGGCCTTTTTTACTTGTAGTTTGCGTTTGCGTACGTTGAGGTTATACTCTTTTTGAGGGTCTGCGGGTTCCTCTACGCTTTCTTCTACTTTTATTTCCATCTCTTCGCGGCGTATCAGCTCGCGCATGTAGCTGGTTTTGATTTTGTATTGGTCGAGTTGGGGCTTGTCGTCGTAGTCAGGATACTTTCTTTTGATAAGCCTAATGAGATAGCCCTCCTCAAAAATTCTATCGCAGAGCAATCGGAATCTTCTCGCCAAGGCCTTGTCAATGAGCTTGGGATTGGTGGTAACTTTCTTCCAATTCACCAAAAGTTCTTTGGCTTTGCTGAGGGCTTCTTCGCTGGTATTGCCAATAAGCGATTCGGCTTTTTTACAAAGCTCTTCTTGCTTCACTTTGAGCAGCTCTGTGGCATTGAGCGGGCGGATGACAGTCGCTCCGGCCTTGTATTGCTTGTAGCGGTAGAAGAAGTCGTTATTTACTTTCTTGAAACGCTCCCAAAGGCTGGCCATTTTCGACTTAGGAATCTTACCCACTTCTTTCCACTCATTTTGCAAATCGCGGAAGGCAAGTGCTGTGGCTTCAAAATCATCAGAATATTTGAGCTGGTTGGCTTTGTCAATAATCTGACGATAATGCTTTACTTTGTCTCTTATTTCGTCGTTTCTTTTCTTGAAATACAGCTTTCTGTTGGAGAAGAAAGCCTTGAGCGCTGCATTGAAGGCTGCCTCCAACTGCTCATTCATTTCCTTGTCAATGGGGCCGGTCTTAATCCAGCGCAACTTAATATCTTTGAACTTGAGGGCTGTTTCCTCCCACTCTTGGCTCTCGATAAGGTCTTCGGCCTCTTTGACCAAATCTTGCTTAATTTGCAGGTTCTTGACGCGGTTATTGGCTACCAAGCCGCGCAAATACTCCTCCATTTCGTCGAGTTGCGTAAATAGCAGGGGAAAATCTCCAATGCCTTTAAACTCGGTAAGGTATTGGCGCATGTGGATGAGCTTCATCAGATAAGAGCCTTTGTTTTCGGCCTCTTCGATGAGCAGCTTCAAAGCTGCTACCTTTTCTTTGGCGGTTTCATAGCGTTTTTCAAAGTAAGCGATGGCTGCTTCTTCCGTTTCTTTTACTACACCGATATTGCGCTCAGGGAAGTCTAAGAAACTCTTTAAAAACACCTTACCGTCCTCAATGTAACCATAAGCTGTTTCGTGAGTCTTCATGTGATTCATTTTTTATCAAATATAGTTTAAAACATGACACTAAAGGAGGTACATTTTAATGCCTTTGGTGCTGATTGTACTCCGAATATATTTCCACAAAAATAAGATTTATAGAATTATATGTAAGCCTAACAATCAAGCTACGGATTTTCGTTCAAATGTGCCTTTATATTTTTTAAGTTTGCAAAAATAGAAAATATTCCCTGCCCCACAAATAAAATCTCAAGATTCTCATTTTCTGAGGACTTCAGCCTGTGCTCCACAAAAATTCTTTGGAATCTTGCGATAATTTACGCTATTTTGATAAAATTTCTATCTTTTTCATTAAGCAACCTAAATTTCAACCCTCTTTATGAGCAATGAAACAGTCATTTTCTCGATGGCCGGGGTCAATAAAATCTACCCACCTCAGAAGCAAGTACTGAAAAACATCTATCTCTCTTTCTTTTATGGTGCCAAAATAGGCATCTTGGGGCTCAACGGCTCCGGCAAATCCTCGCTGCTGCGTATTATCGCCGGTATAGACAAAGAGTACCAAGGAGAAGTGGTATTTTCGGCCAACTACACCGTAGGCCTGCTGCCCCAAGAGCCTGAGCTGGACAAGAGCAAAACGGTACGCGAAATCGTAGAAGAAGGAGCAGCCGAAACCGTAAGGCTTTTGCAAGAGTTTGAGGAAATCAACATCGCTTTTGGCGAACCTGATGCCGACTTCGACAAGCTCATGGCGCGCCAAGCAGAAGTACAAGAAAAACTCGACCAGTTGGACGCTTGGAACTTGGATGCCCGCTTGGAGCGCGCTATGGAAGCCCTGCGCTGCCCACCGCCCGAGGCTTCGGTAGCCCACCTCTCCGGGGGCGAAAAGCGCCGTGTGGCGCTCTGCCGCCTCCTGCTCCAGCAGCCTGATGTATTGCTGCTCGATGAGCCTACCAACCACCTTGACGCCGAATCGGTAAATTGGCTCGAAAGACACTTACAAGAGTACCAAGGCACAGTCATTGCCATTACCCACGACCGCTACTTCTTAGACAATGTGGCCGGATGGATTCTGGAGCTTGACCGTGGCGAGGGCATTCCTTGGAAAGGCAATTATTCCTCTTGGCTCGAACAAAAGCAAAAGCGTCTTTCTCAGGAAGAAAAACAAGAATCGAAACGCCAAAAAACCCTCCAAAGAGAATTGGAATGGGTACGCATGGCACCCAAAGCCCGCCAAGCCAAGTCGAAAGCCCGCTTGGGCGCTTACGAAAAGATGCTCAACGAAGAGGGCAAGGAGAAAGAAGCCCGCTTGGAGCTGTATATCCCGCCCGGACCGCGCTTGGGCAATAAGGTCATTGAGGCTGAAAATCTACACAAGGCTTTTGGAGAAAAGCTTTTGTTTGAAAACCTCAGCTTCTCGCTGCCTCCGGCAGGCATCGTGGGGGTAATAGGCCCCAACGGTGCGGGCAAAACCACGCTCTTTAAGCTTATTACAGGCAAAGAAAAAGCCGACAAAGGCAGCTTTGAAGTGGGCGAAACCGTGGAAATCGCTTATGTGGACCAAGAACACGACCAGCTCGACCCCCAAAAAACCGTATATCAGGCCATCAGCGAGGGCAATGAACTCATCGCCTTGGGCAATATGCAAATCAATGCCCGCGCTTATGTGAGCAAGTTCAACTTTAGTGGTGCCGACCAAGAGAAAAAACTCGGCATGCTTTCGGGTGGCGAGCGCAACCGCGTGCATTTGGCCATGACCCTCAAGCAGGGAGCCAACCTCCTGCTGCTGGATGAGCCTACCAACGACCTCGATGTAAATACCCTCCGTGCCTTGGAAGAAGCCCTCGAAAACTTTGGCGGCTGCGCGGTGGTTATCTCCCACGACCGCTGGTTCTTAGACCGTATCTGCACGCATATTTTGGCCTTTGAGGGCAACTCGCAGGTGGTGTTTTTTGAGGGCAACTTCTCGGACTATGAGGAAAACCGCAAAAAACGCCTCGGCAACGAAGCTCCCCAACGCATCAAGTACAAAAAACTCATGTAAACCCAGCGAGGCTGTCTGAAAAGGCAGCCTCTCCCCTTTTATGCTTGCCATCGAATCTATCCAAATTGCCGAACTGATTCACCTCAAAAAGTTACGTGCCGACTTCACGGCCAAGCCCCTTGCCTCCTCCAGTTCGGAGCTTTTTTATGCCATCTCGCCCCACAAATACATCCATGTATTCAACTACGGCGTAGTGGCTTTTGTAGGGCATTCGGAGTTGGAGAAAAGTCATTTTATCAAATTTTTGAAAGACGGTTATATTGAAGACGAAGTGGCTTCGGACTTGACAGACAGCTTCCTGCTGGTGTTTGACGAAAATGCTACGCAGCCGCTCATTACCAACGACCAAGTTACGCTCAATCGCATTGACGAGAATGCCATCCGCATCATTACTCTCAATGTGGCACAATCGGTGGCTTTCGATTATTATGAGGAGCTTACTTACGATATTTTGGCGCGCACCAAAACCTACTTAGACCAGCTCGAAAAGTTTGGCAAGGTGAAGATTTCCAAAAGCAATTTGCTCAAGTTTATCGGGCGCACCCGCATCGTCAAAAACAGTATTGTGGACAATCTCTACATTCTCGACGACCCGCTCATCGTATGGGATGATGTGTATCTGGAAAAAATCAATAAAGGGCTCAAAGAGGTATTTGATGTATATAACCGCTTCCGCGATTTGGACTACAAGCTCAAAATTGTGGAAGAAAACCTCAATCTCTTTACCAATCTGATTCAGCACAAGGAAAGCAGCCGTTTGGAATGGATTATTATTATTTTGATTTTTATTGAAATCCTCAACCTCTTTGCCGAAAAGCTTTTTTAAATAAAAAACACCTGCCGGAAAATCCGACAGGTGTGCTGGCATTGTGTTCAAAACTCATCTATCAATAC
>DAIQNQ010000108.1:0-3867 GCA_036788275.1 Thermonemataceae bacterium | reverse complement strand
CAAAACTCATCTATCAATACTTTCTCGCTAAGGCTTCGCCCCGACAACGATATTCTGGGGACGCTGCGAAATCATTTCTTTATTTTCTAACTGTAATACATACTCGGCACGGCGGTTTTCTTGGTGTTGCAGCTCATCGCAAGGGCCACAGTTGTTGGCCGGAGCACCTTTGCCTTTAGCATCTAATTGAATACGCGCAGGCGCAATACCTTTGGCTACCAAATAAGCCTCCGAGGCTTTTACACGTCGTAAGCTGAGCTTTTGGTTGTATTGTGCATTGCCACGGCTATCGGTATGCGCTACGATGCGGAGCTTTGCCTCGGGGAAGGCCTCCATCCAAGCCAGCAGCTCGTCGAGGGCGGCGGCGGCATCAGGTCTTACATCGGCCTTGTTGTAGTCGTAATAGGTATGATAAATCAGCACATCTTCAAAAGAAGGTGGCAGAGGCGCAAGCGGAATGCGTATCACAGCACCGTCTTGCAGCTGCTCTGATTCGGCCTGCTCAATAAAGCGTACGCTGCGCTCAAAGTTATCTTTTACGGCAATGATTTCGAGTACATCGCCTTGGCGGAAGCTAATAGCAAAAGTACCGTCATTGGGGGTGCTGAGATTCACCAATTCGCCTGTACGCATATTTTTGAGCAATACCGAGGCTTGTTCCAAAGGTGCCCCGCTGCGGGCATGATACACCAAGCCGGAGATACGCAAAGTGGGTATATTCTTTTTGTAGAATTTGAAAATATCATCATCTCCTGCAGCTTTGGGGCGGTCTTTGGAGGTAAAATAACCGATGTTTTGGGCAGGGTCGAATACTAGCGCAAAGTCGTCTTGCTGACTGTTGATGGGTGCGCCCATATTTTGTATATTTCCAAAAAAAGCATCGCTTTTCGGCTGCGCGCTAAATACATCTAAGCCGCCCAAGCCACCGTGGCCATTGGAGGCGAAGTAGAGTACGCCTTCGCTGTCTATGAAGGGAAACATCTCATTGCCTTCACTGTTTACTTCCTTGCCCAAATTGATGGGCGCGCCCCATTGGCCATTTTCCCAGCGACACATATACAAATCTGTACCACCCAAGCCGCCGGGCATATCCGAAGCAAAATACAGCACTTGGTTGTCGGGCGAGAGCGCCGGATGCCCTACCGAGTAATTGTCGTTGTTGTAAACAAATTCCTTGAGGTTTCCCCAGTCATCGCCTTGTTTTTCGGCAAAGAAAAGCTTGAGTTTGTTGATGCCGTCATCACTTTTGCGGTACTTGCCTTTGTGGAAGTTGTTGCGTGTAAAAACCATCTGCTGCCCATCTTTGAAGAAAGCCACCGGCCCTTCGTGGTATTGGCTGTTGATATTTTGATGAAAATATTTTACCTCTTCTTTGCCTTCTTGGGCGGTGTAGAGGTCTAAAAAGGAAGTTTTCGACCAGCTGAATTTATAGGCCTTGCCGCCGCGCTTTTCTACGTGTCTGTTGGAGCAAAACACGATACCACCCTGGTACATTACGGGACTAAAATCAGAAGCAGCGCTATTGAAAGACTGATGCTCAATACGATAGAGAGAGGAGTCTTTGTAGAAATCTTCCAGACGGTTGTAGGCCTCCGAAAACTTCGCCCCGCGTGAGTCTGCGCTTACTTCTGTGGCATAGCGCTCATACCATTGCTTCGACTCCTCGTATTTGCCATTGGCGGCCAATGTTTGGGCATAGTAGAGGCGGTCTTCGGGGTCGGCCAAGCTGCTATTTACTACCTTGGCATACCACTTTTCGGCATTTTGGGTATCGTTGATTTTACGGTAGCTGTGGGCGATTTTCTCTTCGGCCTCCACATTGTCGGGGCTTTTGCGCAAAATATCTTCGTAATAGGTGATGGCCTCGGCATAGTGCATATCTTGGTAGAGGCGATTGGCAATACGCATTTTGAGGCCTTGTGCCGAGAGGCTCGGTGCCAGCAAGCAAAGGCCTAAGAGTATATAAACAAACTTTCTCATAAACATTAAAAGAATCTGGGTGTGATGATTTTAGACCTGTTTACGCTGAATTGATAGCGCAACATGATTTCGTGGCTGCCCGAATTGTAGCGGCGCAACTCCGTGAGCGTATAATCGTAGGCATAACCCAACCTGAACTGATGGCTCATCTGAAACTCCAGCAAGGCGCTCATAGAATCGCCACTGCGGTACGAAAGGCCCACGCCCACTTTTTCATACATCCAAAGGTTGGCGTTGATGTCCATTTGCATCGGGGCACCTTCTACTACTTTTACCAAAAAAGAAGGCTTGAGTTTGAGGGCAGCGTTAAGGTCGAATACATAGCCCGCCGTAACGAAGTAGTGTCGGTATTGGCGTGCGCCATCGGAATCGTTGAGAAACTGATAGTCTCTGTTCAGGGCATTGTTGATGATATGCGGCACGGAGAAGCCTGCATAAAAGCGGTCGTTGTTGTACCAAATCCCCCCTCCTACATTCGGCATCATCTGGCTGATATTTTCGGCAAAGGCCGGGTCGAAGCTTGGCGTGCTGCCCAGCGCTACACTTTGCAAATCGGCGGCATACTGCGAAAAGCCCGCCTGCAAGCCCAAGGCCAAGCGCCCTTTTTCGCTGGTTTTGATACGATAGGCATAAGAGGCAAACACACCAAGCGTATTGGTAATACCCACACGGTCGGACACGATATTCAGGCCTAAGCCCATTTTCTCGCCCCATACGGGCGCATCTATCGAGAAAGTAGCCGTAGAGGGCGCACCTTCGATATTGACCCACTGCTTGCGGAAAAGCCCCGTCATGGTGATTACTTCGTTGCTTCCGGCATAGGCAGGGTTGATAGCCAGCGTATTAAACATATACTGCGTAAACATGGCATCTTGCTGTGCCCTGAGCGGCTGCGACAGTAGCCCAAGGCCGAGTAGCAACAATATTTTTGAAAGGAAAGACTTCATATTTTGATGATTTTAGAATCTGAGAATATTATCGCTTGAGGGTAATGTATTTGGTGTACTTCTTATTGGAGCCGTCTTGCATCTCTACTACATAGAAATACGTGCCATCGGGAAGGGTTTCGCCTACGCGAAGTCCGGTATTGGAAGTACCGTTCCAATCGTTTTGATAGCGATTGCTCTCATATACCAAGTTCCCCCAACGATTATAGACTTTCAGGTTGAGTGGCTTTTCCAAAGCCCCTTCGATAATGAATGTATCGTTGATACCGTCATTGTTGGGCGAGAAACCACCCGGGATAAAGACCTCCTCTTCGCCGCGGCTAATCACAATCGTAACCGTAGCCTGCGAGCACACGCCAAACTGGTCGCATACTTCATAGACAAAAGTTACCGTGCCAAAAAAGCCTGTGTTCGGTACAAAGGTAAAAGTACCATCGGCATTGAAGGTGAGCGTGCCATTTTGTACCGCAGTGCCACCATTTACCAACTGAAAGCTTACCACAGCGCTGCCCGGAATCAGGTCGTTGCTGCCCACATTACCCGTTACAGGCGTATCGGGCTGGCCTGTGTAGCTATCGTCTATGGCCGTAAGTGGCGGTGCAATGGTAATGGTTACGGTAGTTTGTGAGCAGCCCGTAGGATTGCATACCTCGTATTCAAAAGTAACAGTCCCCGAAAAACCTGTATTCGGTACAAAGGAGAAAGTGCCATCGCTGTTGAGCGTGAGTGCGCCATTCGTAGCGGCAGTGCCTCCATTGGCCAAGGTGAAAGTTAGTACAGAGCCATCAGGATTGAGGTCATTAGTACCTACTTGTCCGCTTACGGTTTGGCCAAAGCCCGCTTCGTAGCTGTCTTCTACGGCTACCGGAGGCGTACCAATGGTAACCGTGACCGTGGCATTACTGCACTGCCCTATTTGGTTGCAGACTTCATATTGGAA
>DAIQNQ010000107.1:1982-10426 GCA_036788275.1 Thermonemataceae bacterium | reverse complement strand
AATGCCTGTCCCGACATGTCGGGAAGGTCGCGGGTTCGAGTCCCGTCCATTCCGCCTTATAAAAAAAGTCTTTGTTGCATGCAACAAAGACTTTTTTTATGATAAAAGCTTTCAGACGGCCTTACTCGTCGTCTTCGCCTATCTTCATCAAGATTACCAGAAATTTACAATTTTGGCTTCTTTCAAGCTCTGCCATTACTTTTTCGGCTACATCGTTGTTGAGGCGCTCCAATCGGTCGAAGCACTGAGCCATTCCGTTAGAGAAGCTTTCGTCTTGCATACTGAAAAGGTCTTTGCTTACTTTTTCTTGTTCTTTTTCAGAGAGTGCAAGCACCTTCTGTTCGAGGATATTTTGGGCTTCATCAGCGCCCTTTTCGGCCATATCTACAATAAACTGCTTAATAGCCGGATGGAAAGTATTGAAGGATTTGTTTACACATTCGCAAAGCTCATTCGCAATAGCCGCAGGGCTGGGCTCTTTGCTAGTATTGGTATTAGCAGCTTTTTTGTTGCTGCCGGGTACTTGTGCATAGCCGATGCTGATGCCGAGTACCATTAGGAGAGAGAAGAGGACTTGTTTCATAGGTTCAATTTTTTTGATGAAATGAAAGACTTCCGATAGAAATCAAATATGGTGCAAAAGTCAAAATTTTCTTTTGTTTTTATTGAAAGCTTTTTCAAAATCTTCTTTAAATAAAATAATCTTACAAAACTCAGGCGCATCTTTGTTAAAATTTAGTAGATTTATTTCCCCAAATGAATCGAAATTTATAAAATAGCCTGAAGAACAAATATGCAAAGCTGTCAAGTATTGTATCTCGATGATGAGATGCTCAGCCTCAAAAGCTTTGAAGCAGTATTTAAGAAATACTTTCGGATTCAGCTGGCCGAAAGCCCCGAAGAAGCCTTCGAGGCCATTGCGCGGCATGCCGACACAGCGTGTCCTATTGGCTTGGTAGTAGCCGATCAGCGCTTGGGCGAGTATTCGGGCATTGAGTTTTTGTCGGAGGTAGGCGCTTTGTATCCTTCTCTTACCAAAATATTGCTTACGGGTTTTTACGAGATAGATGTAGCCGTAGAGGCCGTAAACAAGGCCGGTATCTTTAAGTACATTACCAAACCTTGGCACAAAGAAAGCTTGGTGGTAGAGCTGGAGCAGGGCTTGCGGGTATTTCAATTGAAATTGGAAAACGAACGCCTTATCGAAGACCTCACCGCCCGCACCCAAGAGCTGCACGCCAGCAATGCCTCGCTCAAAAATGCTCTTGAAGAAGTGGAGCAACTGAGGCGACAACTGGAACAGGAGAATACCTATCTGAGAGAAAAAGTCTTGACAGACCATAACTTCAACGAGATTATCACGGCCAATGCGCAGATGAAGGGTATTTTTAAGAAAATACAGCAATCTGCCCAAACCACTGCCTCAGTGCTGATTACCGGAGAGACAGGCACCGGAAAGGAACTCATCGCACGCGCCATCCATAACTTGAGCAGCCGCAAAAATGCCCCTTTTATCAAAATAAACTGTGCCAGCCTGCCTACTGAATTGATAGAAAGTGAGCTGTTTGGACATAGCAAAGGGGCTTTTACAGGTGCTTTGAGCGACAAAGCAGGCAAGTTTGAGATTGCCCACAAGGGCACTATTTTTTTGGACGAAATCGGGGAGCTGCCCCTTAGCCAACAATCCAAGTTGCTTCGGGTGCTCCAAGAGCAAGAGTTTGAGCGCTTGGGTAGCAACAAGCTCATCAAAGTAGATGTGCGGGTGATTACAGCCACTAACCGCAATTTGCAGAATGAAATTGATGCCAAAAACTTCCGTGAAGACCTCTTCTATCGCCTCAACGTATTTCCGATTCATCTGCCACCTCTGCGCGAGCGCCCCGAAGACATTCCACTTTTAATCAGCTATTTTGTAGAAAAATATGCCCGCAAGATGAACCGTGGGCTGCCTAAAATACCTGCTGAGTTGGTAGGTTCACTTCAACAATATTATTTTCCGGGGAATATACGCGAGTTGGAAAACCTTGTGGAAAGAGCCATGATTATCTCTGAGGATGTACTTTTGCTGGATATTGTGCCCAAAAACAAGCAGCAGACTGCCGCAAGCGAAGATTTATTACCTTTTGAAGAGTTTGAAAAAAACTATCTTATTAAAGTACTGAAATACACCAAAGGCAAGATTCAAGGCGAAAATGGAGCAGCCAACCTTCTGCAAATGGCACCTTCTACGCTGCGTTCACGCTTGGCCAAGCTGGGTATTCAATTGAAAAAACAGTGGACGACATGTAAATAAAACACGATATTTCGTGTTTTATTTACATGTCTTGCTACCAAAAACTATTGATTTGTATTTTGATAATCAACACTTTATGAAAATGGCAATAAGCTTGTAAGGCAAGAAGGCAGTGTTATCTGATATAATCCTGCTTATGCAAAATCATTCTTTATTCCACCAAAGCCTGCGCGTACACGAACTCTTGGTCGTGGCCATCGCCCGCAACCACAGCAGCGCCGCTTTTCTGTCGGAAAGTGCTTTCAAAGAACTCGAAAAACTCTTGCCTGTATCTTTCAACTATCTTTTTATAGATTGGCAACACAACCCTGAGCTAATAAAAAGCTTGGGAGTACACCAAGTACCTGCCTTGCTTTTTTTTAAGGCCGGCGAGGAAGTGAGCCGTTTGTACGAAATTCCACATTTACACGATTTGGCCTTGCTCATGGAGCAGTTGCAGCAAGACTGAGCTTGCCCCACCAATACTTCTGATACATTTTTCTCATTTATAAATGATACTTTCATGAAGAATACACAGTCGCTCCTCAAAATTTTGGGTATCGCCCCAGAGCAAGGTACACAACATTTTGTAAAAACGCTTTTTGATGCGATGCCCGAGGCCATTGCCATTATCAACAAGCAATCAGACATCTTGGAATACAACCCTAAGTTTTGGAAAGTGCTCCACACCGAGCCGGAGCAAATGCCCGAAGATTTGTACTGTTTCGTAGGCTTTGTGCATCCCCAAGACTTGCTGCTTTATCAGCAATCGGTAGCCAAGTGCTTTCAGGAAGGGGCGGCTCTCTTTGAAGGCCGCCTCATGACTGCCCAAGGGCAAACTTTTTGGGGAGAGGTAATGCTACGTTTTTTAAAAAATGAAGATGATGAATTTGCACAACTGATACTGCGCGACCTCTCCGACGTGCGCCAAGAGCAAAGTGCTTACCGAGAGCTCAAAAGCCGCATTGAGCGTATTGGAGAAAGTACACCCAACCTAGTGCTCTATCAGTTTTTGCTCCAAGCCGACGGGCAGATGAGCTTCCCTTACGTGAGTGCCGGAAGTATAGATGTATATGGTATTCCCTGCCACGAAATTATGCAAGATGCCCAAAAGCTGCTCGATACCATTCATCCCGACGACGTACACTCTTTCCAAATGAGTGTGCAGCGCTCTGCCACAGAGTTGAGCGATTGGGCGTGGGAAGGGCGCTCTTACTATCGATCGGGGAGAGTTACGTTGGATTCGTGGCAATGCCCGTCCGGAGCGCTTGGCCGATGGCAGCGTGCTTTGGACGGGAGCGGTGATGAATATCACGGAGCGTAAGCAGGCCGAAGAAGAGGTAAAAATCCTCTCTTTGGTAGCCAAAAAGACCGATAATGCGGTAATCATTACCAGCAAACATGGCGCTATCGAATGGGTAAATGAGGGCTTTACCAAAATATCGGAATACAGCCTCGATGAAGTAAAGGGCAAGAAGCCCGGCCAAGTGCTCCAAGGCGCAGCCACCGACCCTGCCCACGTGCAAAAAATCCGTGAGGGGCTAGCCAGCCGCAAATCTTTCCATCAAGAAATCCTTAATTACAGCAAGTCAGGCCGCCCATATTGGCTCTCCTTAAATATTACCCCTATTTTGAATGAGTTTGGCGACTTGGTTCGCTTTATTGCTATCGAAAGCGATATTACAGTCCAAAAAGAGCGTGAGGCCATAATGCAGCAGCTCTCCTTGGTAGCAAGCAAAACCGACAATGCAGTGATTATTACCAATAAAAACGGCGCTATCGAATGGGTAAACGAGGGCTTTACCAAAATATCGGAATACAGCCTCGAAGAAGTAAAAGGCAAGAAGCCCGGCCATATTCTCCAAGGAAAAGACACACAGCCGGAGCACGTACAGAAAATCCGCGAGGGCTTGAATAGCGGCAAATCTTTCCGTCAAGAAATTCTGAACTACACCAAGTCGGGACGTGCCTACTGGCTGGCGCTGAGCATCAGTCCGGTCTTTAATCAAGAAAATGAAATCACACATTTCATCGCTATTGAGAGTGATATTACCGAGCAAAAGCAAATACAAGAAGTACTGCACAGCACCCAAGAGCGTTTGGATTTGGCTATTAAAGGCTCCAATGATGGTATTTGGGATTGGGACATCCAGCGTAACGAAGTCTATTTCTCACCTACTTGGAAGCTTATGTTGGGCTATCAGCCCGAAGAGATAGAAGATTCTTTTGCCGCCTTTGAGCGCTTGGTACACCCCGAAGATCTCCCCAACATGCAGGAGCGCCTTGAGCGGTATCTGCAAGGCAAAAGCCCGCTTTATGCCGTAGAGCTGCGTATGCTGCGCAAAGAAGGAGAGTACGCTTGGATTTTGGCGCGTGGAGTAGCCCTGCGCGATGCCTCAGGCAAGCCTTATCGCATGGCTGGCTCGCATACGGATATTACGGGTATCAAGGAGTTTGAGGAGCATCTCAAAATGAAAAATGAAGAGCTGCTGGCTGGAGAAGAGGAGCTGCGCCAAAATATGGAAGAGCTGCAAGCTACCCAAGAAGTACTGGCCTTGCAAAAAGATGCGCTCGATTTGCACAACAAAAAGATGATTCACAGTATCAATTATGCCCTTACTATTCAGAATGCCATTATGCCGCAGCAGGGCTGTTTTGAGAAAGTGGCTGAGGAGCATTTTGTGTTATTCAAACCCAAAGATATTGTGTCGGGCGACTTCTACTGGTGTTCTAAAGTATCGGACACACAATATTTGGTGGCAGCCATTGACTGTACAGGCCATGGCGTACCGGGAGCGCTGATGAGCATGATTGGCCATAGCATCTTGAACGAGCTGATTCACCTGAATGGCATGCACTTGCCCGGGCAGATTCTCAATGAGCTGCATTACAAAATATGTGAAAAGCTCAAGCAAAAAGAAGGACGCAATAAAGATGGGATGGATTTGGGCTTTTGCCTGATAGAGCAGCAGGCCGAAGGCCAAGTACAGGTTACTTTTGCTGGAGCACGCAATACGATGTATTATGTGAAGAGCGGGGAGTTGCTGGAGCTACGTGGCGACAGAAAGCCTATCGGTGGCCTCTATGCTGGAGAAAGTCGTGATTACCAAAATCATACGATACAGCTCCAAAAAGGTGATGTGCTGTACCTCTCGACCGATGGTTTTATAGACCAAGCCAGCCCCAAGCGGGAGAGCTTTGGCAAGCAGAAAATCAAGGAAATGATCATAGAAAACTATCAGAAGCCTATGAATATCCAAAAAGTGATTCTGGAAAACGCTTTGGCAGCACACCAAGCCTCTGCCGAGCAGAGAGATGATATTACGGTACTTGGATTTAAATTTTAGCAATGAAAACCCAAAAACAAACAAAATCCTATGGAAACAATTCGTGCAGTGCAAGAAACTTACGAGGAAGTGCCTTTGGACAAGGTAAAGCCCATACTACACTTTGCCGGTACCTTTACAGAGTCGGTAATAGGCGAGATGGGGGAATTTTTGAGGGGGCATTTCAAAACTACTCCCGAAACCCTCGGAAAAAATTTCGCCATCTTTATCGAAATGGCTACCAATATTGCCCTCCATTCTTTTCGCAAGGAAGGCCATACCGAAAGGGGCGAGGGCATCATGGAAGTATATGCCTTGGAGGACAAGATATACCTTGCCGCCTCCAACATCGTACAGGCTGAAGAGTATGCGCATATTGCCGCCCATGTGGCGCATATCAATACCTTGAGCCAAGACGAGTTGCGCGCCCTCAAGCGCAATATCCGTGAGCAGCCCAAGCAGGCCTTGCAAAGAGGGGGCAATATTGGCTTGGTGCAGATTTCGCTCAAAGCTGATGCTCCTTTGTTTTTGAGCTACGAGGCGCTCAGCGAAGAGTATTATTTTATGACACTTTATACTTGTACTACACTTACCAAAAAATCAAGAACCGAAATGAACACAGGTTTTGCTTTAGAGAATATTCGTATAGAAGGTGCCAAGGGTACTTATTATACGCCGCAGGTACATTTTGATGCTGCTACGGGGCATTGTAGCGTAGCGGGAGAGTCTTATTTGGAAGATTCCTTCGAGTTTTATGACAAGCTGACGGCTTGGGTGGTTAATTATTTCAAACTCGGTGGCCAAATTCTAAATCTACATTTTAAGTTAAGTTATTTCAATACCAGCTCTTCCAGAGCCATTGCCGACCTGATACGCGTGGTAAAGATGTTTCAGGATGAAGGCAAAAATGCCCAAGTATATTGGTATTATCCGGAGCCCGACTATGATGACATCCGCATGGAAGGCGAGGATTTTGCCGCAGAAACGGGCTGCCAGATACACTTTGAAACTTATCAATAAGAAAACAAAAAGAATCCCTGATACACTATGCAGTAAGGCGGCCTGATAAGGGCTGCCTTTTTATATTTCGATACCTACTACCAGCAGGTCGTCGGTTTGCTTATTGCTTCCGCGCCATTGTTCAAACTCTTCGAGCAAGCTTTGTTCTTGTTTGGCCATCGGCAGGGTGGCTGTTTGTGTAAGAAACTGACGGAAGCGTGTATTGAGGTATTTGCCCTTGTCATCATGGCCGAATTGGTCTTGATAGCCATCGGAATAGGTATAAATCCTGTCGCCTCTTAATAAATCAAAACTCTGGCTTTTAAATATTTTTTCGCTGTATTGGGTGCTGCCAATAGGGTATTTGGCACCTTTGATAAGAGAGACTTCTTGTTGGCGTATCAGCAGCATGGGATTTTTGGCACCACTGAAAAAGAGCTTATTCTGATGAAAAGTGAGCACAGTTACATCCATGCCGTCGTTTACTCCTTGTGTATTGCCGCTGCTGTTGAGGGCTTGAATGATTTTGTAGTCTAAGGTATGGAGGATTTTGTGTGGAGCGAATATCTTGTTCTGAATCACAATCTCGTTGAGCAAAGAGCTGCCCATGATGGTCATAAGTGCGGCAGGTACGCCGTGGCCGGTACAGTCGGCAGCAATGATAATACGAATATCTTGATCCTGATTTTGATAAAACCAATAGAAATCGCCACTGAGTACATCTTTAGGTTTGAAGAGCACCATGGCATCGCTAAACCATCCTTTGATGCTTTCTTTATTGCCCAAAACAGAATCTTGGATGCGCTTGGCATAGTTGATACTGCTAACGATTTTCTTGTTTTTAGATTCTACCAAATACTTTTGTTCGGCCAAGGCTTGGTTCGATTCTTTGAGTGCCAATCTGGCCTTAATTTCTTTGAGGGTGAGGTCGTAGCGTGCCTTGATAAGTACCACCATAAAAATACCTACGATGGCTAATAAAAAGCCCCCTTGCACGAAAAAAAACTCTAAGACAATCGTCTTGTTCAGCCCTACAAATACGGCTGTAATAGCTGCGGAGATAAGCACTACAAAAAGCGAATAAGGCAAGCTCCACAATACAAACATCGAAGCGCCAATGAGCAAGGCCATATAATTGAGGCTGTGGCCTAAAATGCCCTCATTGTCAATCAGATAAAAAGTATAGGCATTTTGTGCCGAAATAAGCATCACGGGTACAAAAGCAATGATATAAGAAGGGAAATTGCGGCGTAAGCCTACTTGTAAGTTGATAAAAGTGATAAGGGCTACACTTAGGCGGATGCAGAGTAGCTGCACCCAATGGTCGGGGATATTGATGTAGTCGGTGGCCGCAAAAATAGGGTCGAAGATAATGGCAATCCAAGCGGCGGTAATATGGTATTTGCGTGAGGTGTTTTCCAGCTCTTCTCGCCAAGAATCGGTAGCAACAGAAGAAATAAGCTTTTCGGTATCTACTACGGGAAAACTCATAAAGTATATATACTGTAAAGGTGAAATAAAGTATGTATTTACGTAAAAGTTTAGTAGTGAAGATTGCAGTTGGCACTAAAAAGTCTGTATCCAAGCCCTTTTTATTGGAATTATGCAAGATAATATTTGATAAGCAAAAAACTAAGATGCGGCTTCTTTATTTTGCAAAAAATCATTGTGAAAAGTTTTTAAAATCCCGTTTTTTCACTCAACTTTGAAAAAGCCCCTTAGCCAAAAATCCATGCATTCTTATTTGATTATTGATTTTGACAGCACCCTCAGCCAAGTAGAAGGCCTCGACGAGCTGGCCGAGATTGCCTTGGCCGAAGCCCCCAACGGTGCAGAGCGCTTGGCCG